>JANPIQ010000121.1:0-3642 GCA_031425075.1 Sphingomonadales bacterium | reverse complement strand
TCGCTGCCGCCTTCGTGACGCATGGGATTTTGCAATTCACGGCCAATGGCTGGCGGGCAATTGTCCATCGCGAACATATCGTCTGGCCGATCATCGGCTGGTACGCACTGGCTTCGGCAGTGGCGGCAGGATTGGTGGCGGCAATCGCATTTACACCGTCGAAACCGCTGCTTTTCCTGCTCCTTGGGCTGGTGCCGTTGCTCGTATGGCTGCCCCAAAACCGCTTCATGCTCGATGCGCAGCGGCCGGCGCACGCGCTGACGTCAGGGTTCATGGTCACCGCGCTCAATCTGACAGCAGGCGTTGCAGGGCCGCTGCTCGATATATTCTTCGTGCGAACCAGCCTGAACCGGCACCAGATCGTGGCGACCAAGGCGGCAACGCAGATGTTCAGCCATGCGGCCAAGATCATGGTCTATGGTGGATTGTGGAGCGGAATCGGCACCACAGGAATGCCGCCTTGGTGGCTGTTCGCGCTTGCCATCCCCGCCTCAATGCTCGGCACGACGGCAGGCGGGCGCATTCTTGACCGGATCGACGATGCAGGCTTCAAAACGTGGACGGCTTGGATCGTCACGGCGATCGGCGCGGTCTATCTGAGTCAAGCGTGGCTCAGTTGGTAGCAGCCTGTGGATCGAACTTGCGAATCCGCAATTTCGCGCGTCGTCCGGCGCAGCCATCGGCAAATGATGTGACAGTTTTGCGCTCCATTCATCTGGCGTTCAACGATTCAACGCGCGTCACTGCCGGTCTGCCCCGCAGAAGAACCAGCGGGGTTGCGTCGCTGACAACGCTTCCCCAGTGATCTCAATCACAGACGCAAGACCCGGGGGGACAAGTCCGGTAAAAGCGTGAACGGGCAATAAGTTTGGGGTCTTCATGACATCTGGGTCGCTTTCCTGGCGTGTGACATTGCTGCAAAAGCTGCACACCCTGTTTCGCTCACGCGAGATTTTCATTCACGATGGTGCATCGATGCGGCGCGTTCATGTGACGGCAAAAACGCAGGGCATGGCCGCAGCCGTTGCTGCTTTTGTCTTTTTCATCGGAGGCTTTGGCATCGTCCAAACCGCGATCGGGACATCGGCGCTGTCAAGCGCGATTGCCGCACGCGCCGGGCATCAGGCCGAAGTGGCACAGATGGAAGCGCGCGTCGATGCGTTGCAGGCCGATGTCTCGGCGATCAGGCAGACCGCAAAGGCGCATGTTGCGCGGCTTGAATCGCGCCAGAACTTCCTAGCGGCGATGCTGTCGGGCAAAGGCGACCCTGCAAAGCTGGCCGCGATGCTTCCGGCAAAAGCGGGCGAAACGCCCCTCGTCGCGCGCGATCTTGCCGCAATGTTTGCCACCGTCGATCAAAACCAGTTGGCGATGGCGGCGCGCGTCAAAGCTGCCAATGACGCCCGTTATGCTCAAACTGCAAAGATGGTGGCAGGGCTTGGCATCGCGCCTGTCACGCTGACAAGCAAGGGCGGTATGGGCGGTCCTTATGAACCTGTCTCTGCAGATGTACCCAAGGGCAAAGCCGATCCGCAGTTCAGGGCATTGTTCGACAGCTGGAAAAAGCTTGATCGGCTGAATACGGCAATCGTTGCAATTCCGTCGGCGCGCCCCGTCAATGACAATATGCAGGTCAATTCAGGATTTGGGGTCCGCAGCGATCCCTTCCGTGGCGGTCGGGCGATGCACGCCGGAATCGACATTCCCGGAGCCCATGCGACGCCGATTTATGCCACTGCCGATGGCTATGTCGGCCGCGCCGGGCGGGCAGGTGGCTATGGCAATCTTGTCGAACTTGAGCATGGCCGTGGGATCCAGACGCGATATGGCCACCTTGCCTCATTGCTCGTGACTGCCGGTACCCGCGTCAAGCGCGGCCAGTTGATCGGGTTAATGGGCTCGACTGGACGGTCGACCGGCACGCATCTTCACTATGAAGTCCGGATCGATGGTCGTGCGGTTAACCCGATGCCGTTCCTGCAAACCTCGGACTATCTGCTCGCAATGCAAAAGCGCGCGAACACTGCAGTCGGCGGTCCTGTTGAAACGGCAGCGAAGTAAGTCATCGCCCTTGCCGCGACAGCGCAGTAAGCCTATCTTCGCATGATGACCGTGACCATTTCAGACTCCGCTGCCGCGCGCGTCACCGCGATCGCTCAGCGGCAGAACAAGCCTGCAATCTTGCGATTGTCGGTCGAAGGCGGCGGCTGTTCGGGATTCCAGTATAAATTCGGGCTTGCCGACAGCATTGACGCCGACGACGCGGTGAGCGAGACGGGAGCGGCAACGCTTGTCGTCGACCCGGTCAGCCTCGATCTGATTGCAGGAGCCGAAGTCGATTATGTCGAATCGCTCGGGGGGTCGGCATTTCGGGTGACCAATCCAAACGCGGCATCGGGTTGCGGGTGCGGATCGAGTTTTTCGATCTAGGAAGGATGGCAGGAACCGTGGCAGCCCATCTTCCGTTCGACATCCCGACCTGCAAGTAGATGAAAATCGCCACGTATAATGTTAACGGCATCAAGGCGCGGTTGCCGCGGCTGATCGAATGGCTGACCGAGACGCAGCCCGACATCGTCTGCCTCCAGGAACTGAAATCAAGTGATGAAACCCTGCCGGTCGCCGATGTCGAAGCGGCGGGGTATCGCGGGATATGGCACGGGCAAAAGGGCTTTAACGGCGTTGCGATTCTCGGGAAAGGCGAACTACCCGTCGAAACTCAGCGCAGGCTCGATGGCGAACCCGAAGACGAGAACAGCCGCTATATCGAGGCCGACATCTTCGGCGTCCGCATCGCAGGAATTTACCTCCCCAATGGCAATCCGCAGCCGGGGCCCAAATTCGATTACAAGCTGCGCTGGTTCGAACGGCTGAGAGCGCGTGCCGCCCACCTGCTCGCGCGCGAGGTGCCGACGGTGATCGCGGGCGATTACAACGTCATTCCCACCGATGCCGATATCGCCTATCCCAATGCGATGCGCGACGATGCCTTGATGCAACCCGAAAGCCGGGCTGCGTATCGCCGCCTGCTCAGCGATGGCTGGACCGACGCACTCCATGCACTTTATCCCGATACGCCGATGTGGACGTTTTGGGATTATCAGGCCGGCGCATGGCAGCGTGATGCAGGGCTGCGGATCGATCATCTGCTGCTTTCGCCCGAAGCGGCTGACAGGCTGGTGTCTGCCGGCGTTGACAAGGACCATCGCGGTCGAGAGAAAGCGAGCGACCACGCCGCGACATGGGTGGTGTTGGCTGACTGAGAGTGCGACCCGCCCGTCACGGGAGTGAATCCCGTGACATCAGACGATGCTGCGCTCGCTGGCCGGCCGTTCGGCGAGTTCGGATTGGCTGAAGCTGATCCGTGCCGCCTCCCGCTTAATACCGCTCCAATTCCACCATCATCTTGCGATAGCCATGCACGAAGCAGGCCGGCACGATGTCTGGCTTTTCGAGCACATTCACGCGCAATCGCCGCTTCTGCATTTCTGAAATCAGCGCCGTAAGTTGCAGTTCGGCGACACGCGCACCGACGCAGCGGTGGATGCCATAGCCGAACGCAAGATGCCGTCGCGCATTCTCCCGCTCGACCTTGATCTTTTCACCTTCGGGAAAAATCTCTTCATCGCGGTTGGCCGAGGC
>JANPIQ010000120.1:0-4162 GCA_031425075.1 Sphingomonadales bacterium | reverse complement strand
GCTGACGCCGATCGGCGATCACAAAAAACCGATCGCCTTTGGCGCGGCCCAATTCGCACCAGATGGTCAGTTGTGGGTCACGTCGGATGAGGGCAGCGAGTTTCAGCGGCTCGGCACGCTCGATCCCGCGACTGGCAGGTTCACGCCTAGAGGATCCGCCGAAACCTGGGATGTCGAGACTTTCGATATCGCACCCGATGGCAAGTTCATCGCCTATGTGATCAACGAAGCCGGGATCAACCGTCTGCGGATTCTCGACCTTGCGCGCGGCACGGCGCGCACGGTGGAGGGTCTTGGGCAGGGCGTTATCGGCACCGTCCAGATCGCCGAGTGGGGCGAAATCGGCCTGAGCTTCGCCTCGCCGCGAAATCCGGCCGATGCCTTTTCGGTCGATCCGCAAAGCCTCAAGGTCACCCGCTGGACGGCTAGCGAGACCGGCGGGCTGGACGCTTCAAGAAACGCGACGGCTGAGCTGATCGCGGTCAAGAGCTTTGACGGCCTGCCGGTTTCGGGCTTCCTCTTCCGCCCCGATCCCACGCGGTTTCCGGGCAAGCGACCGATGATCATGTCGATCCACGGCGGGCCCGAAGCGCAATCGCAGCCCGGTTTCCAGGGGCGCAACAATTATCTGCTCAACGAACTCGGGATTGCGATCTTCTATCCCAATGTCCGCGGGTCGAGCGGCTATGGCAAGACGTTCGTCAGTGCTGACAATGGCGCGTTCAAGCGCGAGGATTCGGTCAAGGATATCGGCGCTTATCTCGACACGCTTGCCGCCGATCCCGCACTCGATGCCGGGCGGTTTGCCGTGGCAGGTGGCAGCTATGGCGGCTATATGTGCTACGCCAGCGCGATCCGATACGGCACGCGGCTTCGCGCGGCGAATTGCATCGTTGCAATCTCCAACTTCGTCACATTTCTCGAAAACACGCAAAGCTATCGCCGCGATCTGCGCCGCGTTGAATATGGCGATGAACGCGATCCCAAGCAGCGCGCAAAGCTGCTTGAAATTTCTCCGATGGCGCGATCTTCCGAACTGAAGATTCCGCTGATGGTCGTTACCGGCGGCAACGATCCACGCGTGCCTGCATCCGAAGCCGATCAGATGGTCAAGGCGGTGCGCGCCAACGGCCAAACTGCATGGCACCTGCTTGCCGCAAACGAAGGCCATGGCTTCGCCAAGAAGGAAAACGCCGATTATCAGTTCTGGACCTCGCTGATGTTCTGGCAGGAGCACCTGCTGCAAGATCGATAGGTTCAGCGCGCGTTCAACGCCGTTCGGTAAGAGGCCAATCCATGATGTCCAGAATCCTGTTCGCCCCTGCGGCCGTGACCGTGGTGTCCATGTTTGCCGTGCCCGCCACTGCTCAGCCTGGCGATCTTGCGCAGGTCAGTGCGCATTTGCAGGCTGTCACCAGCATGACCGCCAGCTTCGCGCAAACCGACCGCGCAGGCAAAACGCTGTCGGGCAATTTGTCGCTCAAACGCCCTGGTAAGATCCGATTTCAATATCAGAAAAATGTGCCGATCCTGATCGTGGCCGATGGACGCGCGCTTATCTTTGTCGATTATGCCGTCAAACAGGTGCAAAGCTGGCCGATCCGCAATTCGCCGTTGGGGGTTTTGCTCGATCCAGCGAAGGATTTGTCGCGGATTGCCAAAATTGCGCGCACGAGTGACCCCCGGATCGTGGTGGTTGAGGCGCGCGACCCCAAGCGGCCTGAGTTCGGGACGATCTCACTGGCCTTCGTGCGCGATGCCTCCGCACCTGGCGGGCTGATGCTCAACGGCTGGGTTGCGCTCGATGCACAGGGCAACAGAACAACAGTCCGGCTCAGCAATCAGCGGTTCAATACCCCGGTGTCCGACGAAACGTTCCGATGGCGCGACCCACGCCCCCCCATAAAGGGCCGCTGAGCGCTTTATTCATATTGGCGACAGGAACGCGGCATATAAACGGCCTTGCGATCGCGGCCTGCCGGAATCGGGATTCCCCCCTGTTGCTCGGTTCCAATTTGGCTGCGAGTGCGCCAGCGTGACGAACGCCTGGTAGACCCTCGCTCCATGCCCCCGGAGCGGGGGTCTTTGCGTTTGAGGCATTGGGCACTACACCGCTGCATATGGAATTTTTCGAAGCGCTCACCTGCGATCATGTGGCATTTATTGCGAGGCAGCCAGTGTTTTTCGTCGCGACCGCGGCGGCAGATGCGCGGATCAATCTTAGCCCCAAAGGCATGGACAGCTTTCGCATTTTAGCGCCAAGCCTGTGCGGTTATCTTGATGTCGGCGGATCTGGCAACGAAACTCACGCGCATCTTGCCGCCGATGGCCGCATCACGATCATGTTTTGCGCGTTCGATCAGCCAGCGTTGATCCTGCGCATTTACGGTCGAGGCCGCTTCGTTTTGCCGCAGAACGCTGATTGGGACAAAACCGCAGCCCATTTCGCCATCCTGCCAGGTACCCGCCAGATTTTTCTTGTCGACATCGATAGCGTGCAGACCAGCTGCGGCTGGGGTGTTCCCCATCTATCATTCGACCGCGAACGGGAGACGCTGTCGAAATTCCATGCCCAGCAAGACCCGGTCGAACGGCTCGCCCAAATTGCGCTGCGGACAGCAAGTATCGATGGCTTGCCCACGACCCCGCAAACAATCATGCCCGTCACATAATGGACTTGGCCCGGACGGCTGGTTAGGGTTTTGCGCATGAAAATCGCCTCGTGGAACATCAACAGCGTCCGATTCCGGATGCCTATCGTCGAACGGTTCCTCGCAGAAGAGCGGCCCGACATTCTGTGCCTTCAGGAAACCAAAGCCGAAGACCGGATGTTTCCGCTGAGCCAGCTCCGATCGCTGGGTTACGATCACATCGTCACCAACGGGCAGAAAATGCACCATGGTGTTGCGATCCTGTCCAACATTCCGCTGATCGAAGATTTGCGCCACGACTGGCAGGATAATGGCGAGGCGCGGCATATTGGGGTGCGGCTTCCCAATGGCGTGCGGCTTGAGAACGTCTATGTCCCGGCAGGCGGGGATATCCCCGATCGCGATGCCAACCCCAAATTCGGGCAGAAGCTCGATTTTCTGGCCCGGATGACCGCGTGGAGCGAAAAGTTGCGCGAGCCAACAATCATTCTTGGCGATTTCAATATAGCTCCGCTCGAATGCGACGTGTGGAGCCACAAGCAATTGCTCGATGTTGTGAGCCACACACCGATCGAGATCGAGACACTGGCTGAATTTCGGCAGAGCCATGACTGGGTCGATCTCGGGCGGCAGTTCGTGCCTGCGCCCGACCGGCTCTACACCTGGTGGAGTTACCGTGCGAAGGACTGGACGTTGGGCGACAGAGGCCGCCGTCTCGATCATGTCTGGGCGAGCCGCGAAGTCGCCAAGGTTGCAACAACCCATCGCGTTGCTGAACCATGCCGCAGCTGGGAAAAACCGTCGGACCACATCCCGCTGATTACCGAGTTCGATTTTTGAGCGATTCAGTCGCCACCGCGCGCGCCATCGACGCGCTCCGCCGGGGATGGCCGGTCTGCATCGATGGCGTCTTGACGGTGCTGCCAATCGAGACCGCAGACGATCCCAGGCTTGCCGAATTCGATCGCAATGCGCGGGCAAACCTGCTGATCTCATCGGGTCGCGCGATCACGATGAAGCTGGCCAATCAGCGCGAAGCGGCAACCCCCGATGCGCCCGTCATGATCCAACGCGAGCCATGGATCGATCTGACAGCAGCGACTGCGCTCGCCAATCCGGCGACCGATCTTGCCCACCCGTTGCAAGGGCCATATCGCGCGATGGTCTGTCTGGCGCCCGATGCAGCCCAAGCGGCGTTGTTGCTTGCGCGGCATGCAGGGTTGCTGCCTGCGTTTTTCGTCCGGTCGGGCGCGGTTGCGGATGCCGCTAATCTGTCATCGTCCGACGTTGCCGGCTGGGATGCGCCGCACCGGTTCCAGATCGCAGCGCGCGCCCGGCTTCCGGTCAGCGCGTGCGAAACCGCTGAAATCGTCGCGTTCCGGACGCCCGAAGCCGCTAACGAGCAGGTTGCGCTGATCATTGGCCAGCCCGATGGCCACGCGCCGCTCGTCCGGCTGCACAGCGAATGCCTGACCGGAGACGTGCTCGGCAGCCTCAAATGCGATTGCGGG
>JANPIQ010000119.1:0-1839 GCA_031425075.1 Sphingomonadales bacterium | reverse complement strand
CGCCGGACTGGTACAACGATGGCGAAACGCCCAGAGCTTCCAGCAAGTTTGCGGCTTCAATACCAAGCGGGTTGCTCATTTTCATTTCTCCATTGCAGGCTCGTGAACTGCTATGAAGCAATCTATCATGCGGTTGCAATATCGTGTCGCTTGGCGCAGGGACGGCAGCGTAGAATCGGAGAGTAAAAATGCGCCAAATAGACCATCTTATTGCCGGCAGTACAGGTGCGGAGGCGACACGCTTTGGCGATATAATGGACCCTAACAACGGTGGCGTTCAGGCGCGGGTGCCACTGGGCGATCCGGCGGTGCTTGAGCGTGCGGTGCAAGCAGCACTGGCTGCGCAACCGGCGTGGGCGATGACCAATCCACAACGCCGCGCGCGGGTTATGTTCGAGTTCAAGCGGCTGGTCGAGGCCAATATGAATGACCTCGCGCATCTGCTGTCATCGGAGCACGGCAAGGTGATTGCCGACAGCAAGGGCGACATCCAGCGTGGGCTTGAGGTCATCGAATTCTGCTGCGGCATCCCACATGTTTTGAAGGGCGAATATACCCAAGGTGCAGGGCCGGGAATAGATGTCTATTCGATGCGCCAGCCAATCGGTATTGGCGCTGGCATAACTCCGTTTAACTTCCCGGCTATGATCCCTTTGTGGATGTCGGGTGTGGCGATTGCGACCGGCAACGCCTTTATCATCAAGCCAAGCGAGCGCGATCCAAGCGTGCCGGTGCGGCTGGCCGAACTGTTTATCGAAGCAGGCTTGCCCGCAGGCATTTGCCAGGTCGTGCATGGCGACAAGGAAATGGTCGATGCCATTCTCGACCATCCGGCGATTGGTGCGGTGAGCTTCGTCGGCTCCTCCGACATCGCGCATTATGTCTACAATCGCGGCGTCGCTAACGGCAAGCGCGTGCAGGCCATGGGCGGCGCGAAGAACCACGGCATCGTGATGCCCGACGCTGATCTTGATCAGGTGGTGAATGACTTGGCAGGTGCTGCCTTCGGTTCGGCGGGCGAACGCTGCATGGCACTGCCTGTGGTTGTGCCGGTCGGTGATGAAACGGCAGAGCGGCTTAAGGCTAAGCTGATTCCTGCCATCGAAGCCCTGCGTATTGGCATCTCGACCGATGCTGAAGCGCATTACGGTCCGGTGGTCACAGCTCAGCATAAGGCAAAGGTCGAAGGCTGGATTCAGACCTGTGTCGACGAAGGCGCCGAGCTGGTGGTCGACGGCCGCGGCTTTACGTTGCAAGGGCATGAGAAGGGCTTCTTCATCGGCCCGACATTGTTCGACCATGTCACCACCGATATGGAAAGCTACAAGGAAGAGATATTCGGCCCCGTCCTGCAAATGGTCCGCGCGGCAAAATTCGTAGAAGCGCTCGCGCTGCCCAGCAAGCACCAGTACGGCAATGGCGTTGCGATCTTCACCCGCAACGGCCACGCCGCACGCGAGTTTGCCGCGCGCGTCAATGTCGGCATGGTTGGCATCAACGTGCCGATCCCGGTACCCGTCGCCTATCACAGCTTTGGCGGCTGGAAGCGCTCTGCGTTCGGCGATACGAACCAGCACGGCATGGAAGGCGTCAAGTTCTGGACCAAGGTCAAGACCATCACCCAGCGCTGGCCAGATGGCTCGCCTGACGGCGGAAACGCGTTCGTCATTCCGACAATGGGGTGACAGATGCGGTTGTTTCTGGCCCTTGTTGCGCTGCTGATGGCGTTTCCGGCCTCTGCCGAAAAGCGCATAGCTATCAGCTTTGACGATGTGTCACGCATGCCGGGCGCATTTTTCGAAACGTCCGATAAGCGCACTGCGGCTTTGATTTCGGCGC
>JANPIQ010000118.1:0-4992 GCA_031425075.1 Sphingomonadales bacterium | reverse complement strand
TGAGTTTGAGTACGCCGATAGCGGCACGCCGGAGAGCAAAAGGATCTTTGGAGCCTGTCGGTCGCTCTTCGATCATGAAAAACCCAGCAATCGTATCCAGCTTATCCGCCAAACTCACCGCCACCGTCACCGGATCGGTGGGCACGTCATCGCCTTGGCCCACCGGCTTGTAGTGATCGCGGATCGCGTCGGCGACGGCGGGGTGTTCGCCTTGCGCGCGGGCGAGGTGGCCGCCCATGATGCCCTGGAGTTCGGGAAATTCGCCCACGCTGCCTGTAACGAGATCGGCCTTGCACAGCAGCGCCGCGCTGCGCGCATCGGCTGGTGCGCACCCCTTCACAATGCCTTCGGTGACAAGCCATTCGGCCAGCTTCGCCACGCGCTCGACCTTGTCGGCCACCGTCCCCAGTTTCTCGTGAAACACGATCTGCGACAGCTTTTCGGCCTGCTCATCGAGCGGCAGCTTCAGATCGGCTTCCCAAAAGAATTTGGCATCGGCCAGCCGCGCCGCCAGCACCTTTTCATTCCCTGCAATGATCGCGGCACCGCCGTCTGATGCGTCAATATTGGCGGTACAGACAAAGGCGTTGGTGAGCGCGCCTTTTGCATCATGGCACACAAAGTACTTCTGGTTCACCCGCGCGGTAAGCTGGATGACTTCGGGTGGCACTTCCAAATACGCCGGATCAAAGCGCCCGAGCAGCGGCACCGGCCATTCGGTAAGGCCAGCATTCTCAATCACCAACGCCTCATCGTCGACCAGCACCAGACCGGCATCTGCGGCTGCCTTGGCCGCGCCCTCGCGGATGATGCGGCAGCGTTCGGAAAAATGGACGATGACTTGGCGCTCGCGCAACGCTTCGGCATAGGCAGAAGGATCGGCAATGCTGACCGGGCCAGTCGCGTGAAACCGATGCCCCATCGTCTCGCGCCCACTGACGATACCATCGACTTTGCACGGCACCACCTCGCTGCCCAACAGCGCGACAATCCCCTGCAACGGTCGCACCCAGCGCAGGCTCCCCGTGCTGAGGCTGGCCGCGCCCCAGCGCATCGATTTGGGCCAAGGGAAGGCGCGGACGATGCCGGGGATTGCTTCGGCCAGCACATCCGCCGTCGCGCGGCCTGCCTTTTCGACCACCGCGAAATACACGCCGTCACGCTGGGTCAGCTGATCGACGGTCAGCCCCAATTTGCGCGTGAAGCCATCCAGCGCCTGCGGCGGAGCGCCTACCTTCGGGCCTTTGGTCTCCTCGCTCACCGCCTCAGTCGCGAGTGGCAAGCCGTTCGCGATCAGCGCGAGCCGTCGCGGCGTGGCGAAAGTCTCAATCCGCTCCGCCGCCAGCCCGGCCTTGGCGAGCGCCTCTGCAAACAGCCGCTCCAGATCGGCCTTCGCCTTAACCTGCATCCGCGCGGGGATTTCTTCAGAACGCAGTTCGAGGAGGAAGTCGGTCACGCCACCCACCCGTTGTGCTCCATCCAAGCGGCACAGCTTCCCTTCGCCAGATCGCGGACGCGGCCCATATAGCTTGCGCGTTCCTGGACACTGATGACGCCGCGTGCCTGCAGCATGTTGAAGATGTGGCTGGCCTTCACCGCCTGCTCATAAGCGGGGATCGGCAGGTTCCGGCCGAGGCAATTTTCGCATTCGCCGGCGGCTTTGCGAAAAGCGTCGAACAGCATCTCGGTATCGGCGACTTCGAAATGGTAGGCGCTCATCTGGCGTTCGTTGTCGCGAAACACGTCGCCATAGGTCACGCCTGTATCGTTATAGGCGAGATCGAAGATCGAATCCTTGTCCTGGAGATAGAGCGCCAGCCTTTCGAGCCCGTAGGTCAGTTCGCCCGCAACGGGTTTGCAGTCGAACCCGCCCATCTGCTGGAAATAGGTGAATTGCGTGACTTCCATGCCGTCGCACCAGACTTCCCAGCCCAATCCCCATGCGCCGAGCGTGGGCGATTCCCAGTCATCCTCGACAAAGCGGATGTCGTGGAGCAGCGGATCGATGCCGATTTCGCGCAAACTGCCGAGATAAAGCTCCTGCATGTCGGGCGGGCTGGGCTTGAGGATCACCTGATACTGGTAATAGGCACCAAGCCGGTTGGGGTTTTGCCCGTAGCGCCCGTCGGTTGGCCTGCGGCACGGCTGGACGAAGGCCGCATTCCACGCGTCGGGGCCCAGCGCGCGCAGCGTCGTTGCGGTGTGGAAGGTGCCAGCGCCCATCTCCATGTCATAGGGCTGGAGGATCACGCACCCCTGCCGCCCCCAATAGGCATGGAGCGTAAGGATCAAATCCTGAAAGCTGAGCGGTGTCGCCATGGCGTTCGCGCTTTGGCGCGCGCGGGCGGGGCGGTCAACCGATTGGACTGTGGACAGCGCTTGGCGTTGCGCACAAATTGCGTCAGGGACTGCCTATGACCATTGCATCAACGTTCAAAGTCGCGGGCATATCGATACTGGCGCTTCTGGCTGGCTGCGCCGACCGGGCCAGCGGGGTGGCAAATGCGACGCCTAAACCTGGGCTATGGATGCTCGCCGATGCCGATACGACCATCTATTTGTTCGGCACCGTCCACGTGCTCCCCAAAAACTTCGCGTGGCGCAGCGCGAAGATTGACGCTGCGGTTCAGGCATCCGATACGCTGGTGCTCGAAATTGCCGATGCGGGTGATGATGCCAAGACCGCGGCGACCTTTACCGATCTTGCCATGTCGCCGGGCTTGCCGCCGGTGGCAGACCGAGTGCCGGCAGACAGGCGTGCCAAGCTCGACGCGCTGATCGCCAAGGTCGGTATTCCTGCCCCGGCATTGCAGAGTTTCGAAAGCTGGGCAGTCGCGATCACGTTGGCAGCCGGGATGCTGGCCGAGATGGGGATCAGCCCCGAAGATGGTGTCGAACAACAGCTGACCGCCGACTTCAAACGTTTGAAACGGCCGATCGCGGGGCTTGAAACCACCCCCGAACAGCTCGGCTTCTTCGACAAGCTGTCCGAAGAGTCGCAGCGCGCCTTCCTGATATCGATGGTCGATGACGCTGCCAATGCCAAGATCGAGTTCGACAAGATGATCGCCGCCTGGGCCTCGGGCGATGACGAGGCCATTGCCATGACGTTCGATGACGAGCTGCGCCTGTCGAAGGAAATGGCCGATGTTCTGCTGCGCCAGCGCAACGCGCGCTGGACCCGGTGGGTAGCCAATCGGCTCGATCAGCCGGGAACGGTGCTGGTTGCGGTGGGTGCGGGACATCTGGCGGGTGACGATTCGGTGCAGGCCATGCTCGGCAAGAAAGGCCTGACGGTCACGCGGGTGCAGTGATGGCTAATGCCCAAGGCTGAGCTTGGCGAACAGCGTGTATCCCATCGGATTCTTGCCATACGCCGACTCGAGCGCTTGCGGCGCGGCAAACGCCGCGACGCTGCCGCCTAGCGCGAGATTGAGCGGGCCTGTCAGCGGCAGGCGATACGCATAGCCGGCCTGGAACTTGCTCACGCGGAACGGCACTTCGTGTCGCGGGTCGTTTTCGTCGGGAAACAACTCGTCGTTGCGGATATTTTCGAACCGGCCGAACAGGGTGTGATGATCGTCCAAGTCCCAATTGGCTTCGAACAGGAATGCGGTCAGCGTCGGCCCGGGTGACCGGTTCTTGGCCGAAAACGCGGCGGTCGCGCTGATGCCCTTGCCATTGGCGTAATGCACGCTTGCGGTGGTGCGGTGTTCGTCTTCATCGGGGTGGATCAGGAATTCGGGCTGTTTGAGGAAGCCGTGGCTCACCTGAGCGGCCCAACGCGGCGACGGGTTCCACGTCGCGCGCACCGACCAGCAGTCGAAACGCGGTTTTTCGATATTCCAGCGCCGTTCATCGGATTCGCGGCCGGTGAAGACCGAGGCTTCGAGCTGGATATGCGACGAAGCGAAGCCTGCCGTCGCGACGCCATAGGTGATGTGCGTCGAATCGAACCAGTGGTGGGTGATCGGCGCTTCGGGGTTGAGCTTGGCCGAGCCTCTGTGCATGAACGCCGAAGGCCCGAGTGCCGGTTCGCCAACCGGCCCGCCATAGAGGAACACGCTGGCGGTCTCTGAAACATTCACGTCGATCCGCGCCGCTAGTTCCATGAACAGATCGTGCGGATGCTGGCGATCGACCAGCGGTGCGCCCTTGTGGGTCTCGCCGGTGGCGAACAAATTGGGATAGCCGCTATTTTTCATCAACGGTTCAAGGCTGAGCATCGATTTCAGCTGGATACGGCCCCAGTTGGTTTCGCGCTCGCCTGAAAGCATCGCCATCGACTGAACATAGGCCTTGTCATCGCCGCGCGGTCCGGTCTGGTCGGTGTACACGCCCCACGCATAGCCGTGCGCCATCAGCATCCATTGGCCTGTCTCGGTCATCAGCCCATGCATTCCGCCTTCATTGCCGGGCAAGCGGGCAGTGCCTGAACCTTCGGCAGCGCGGCTGGCATGTGTCATCATGCCATGCCCGCTATGTGCGTCGGAACCTGTCTTGGCATCGCTTTGGTGTTGCGGATGGTCCATCTGCGAATGATCATGCTCCTGCGCCATGAGCGGCACAGCCAGTGTGGCGGCAAGGCTTGCCCCCAGAATTGAAATCCGGGTCATTTGATTGTCCTTATCCGTCAAAATTTGAACGCCGCAATGCGGCGCGTGTTTCAAACAGATCGCGGAGGGGGCGTGTCAGGGCCGGTGTGGAGCGATGCGAGAATGTCGGGGAACCACGCCCGGAACGCGATTGCAGATGGCCTTATCGGTGCCGGAGATGCCAACGCTGAATCTGTCGGCGCGATGCAGCCGATGCATCCATGCACCGCGCTGCGCGGACGATCATCATCCCGCCGATCCGGTGCCGAAGGTTCGTCATGGCACGCCCTCGCAAGCGCAGCATTCGCCGAAGCCATCGGCATCGCGATGGCTGGCGTGGCAAGGCACGCAATCAGCATGGTGAGCAGGAGGCGGCGGAACATCCGATTACTCTAAC
>JANPIQ010000117.1:0-1638 GCA_031425075.1 Sphingomonadales bacterium | reverse complement strand
ATCGTCATCGTGTAGGTTTCGGCCGCGAACTTCCCGTCCATCTTGCTCTTCACGGTCATGTCGCCCCCGGGCTTGCAGGTCATCGCCACCTTCATCGCATCGCCGCTGCGGTTGATTTCCTCAAAGGTGCAATTGGCCTCTTCGGGTGCACCAAAGAAATCGCCACCAGGCTTGTCCACCTGCTCCTGCGTCAGGCAGCTTTGCTGGGTCATGCCCTTGCCCATTTGCTCCTTCATCTTGCCCTGGACATTCGCCGGAACGCCGGGTGCCTCGATTTTGTCAAAGCCGATCTTCACTTCCCACAGCCCAGGCTTCATCGCCATTTTACCGCCAGAGCCCATTTCGTCCTTGGCTTCGGCATCCGAAATCTTGCCATCGCCATCTGCATCGGCCCCCTTGTCCGAACAGGCCGAAAGCGCGAGCGCGGCGACGCCCAATATCAGAAGTTTACGCATGGGTCTTACCTCCCGTTTATTATTTGAGTCGCCCTTCTGTAACGCAGTCTTCGAAAAGGCAACAGAGTATGGACGCCTCGCATCCCGACCAAAAGATATTGGTTTGTGCCACGCGCTGGGGTAACCATTGTGCGGGTTTTATAAGAGGGCAATATGGACAGCGCAGTTAAGAAGCCGACCCTTTGGTCCCGCGCCCGCGATGTGGCGATTCAGGCCCCACCCGAACGCAACCGTTACGTCGATTTCCTTCGTGCGCTCTCGATTCTCGCTGTCGTGGTCGGGCACTGGCTGGTCGCTGCGCCTTATATGAAGGATGGCGCTGTCGAAGGAGGACATCTGCTCGGTATCATCCCCTGGACTCAATGGTTGACCTGGGGCTTTCAGGTGATGCCGATTTTCTTCCTCGTCGGCGGGTTTTCCAATGGCGTTTCTTGGGCGGCGACGCAGCGAAAAAACGGCCATTATGCCGACTGGTTCGGCGGACGCGTGCAGCGGCTGATCAACCCGGTTATGCCGTTATTCCTGATCTGGACGCTGTTTGCCGCCTTTGGCACCGCGATGGGTGTCGAACGCAAGATTGTATCGATGGCGGCGCAATTGGCGTTGGTTCCGGTGTGGTTTTTGGCGGTCTATCTGATCGTTTCTGCGGTGGTCCCGTGGACGTGGAGTTTGTGGCAGCGTTTCGGGCTCGGCTCGTTCTGGGGCTTGGTCGCAGGCGCGGTGCTGGTCGATGTGGCCAGCCTGAAATTTGGTGTGCCTTATATCAACTTCCTCAACTTCCTGTTTGTCTGGCTGGCGGTCCATCAGCTCGGCTATGCATGGCAGCAGGGGCGGATCCGTAACCCGTGGGCTTGGGCGGTGGGCGGTGCAATCGCCCTTGAAATGCTCGTCTATATGGGCCCCTATCCGGTGGCGATGATCGGTGTGCCGGGGTCTGACCTTAGCAATTCGATGCCGCCAACATTGGCGCTTCTGGCGCTTGGTATCGCGCAGACCGGCTTTGCGCTCGCGCTCGAAGCGCCTGCGCGGCGGATGCTGGACAATATCAAAATCTGGACCGCGGTGGTGCTGGTCAATGGCATGATCATGACCATCTATCTGTGGCACCTGACCGCTTTTGTATTCGTCATGGTCGCCGCATGGTTGCTCGGCGGCATCGGTCTTCATGCCGCGCCGGGTAGCG
>JANPIQ010000116.1:0-3384 GCA_031425075.1 Sphingomonadales bacterium | reverse complement strand
CCGAACAGCGGCTTTTTGGTTTCCAGCCATTGGCGGATGACGGGCACTGCGTATTCTCCGGTTGCTGCGGGATCGCCTGGACCGTTCGAGAGGAACAGGCCATCGGGCTGGTGCGCCATAATGTCTTCGAAGCTCGCGGTGGCGGGCACCACGGTCACGTCCGCGCCTGCATCGATCAGGTTGCGCAGGATGTTGCGCTTGATCCCGTAATCGATCGCAACGACCTTTTTCGCGCCCTTGGCGGGGCTGGCATACCCCGAGCCCAGCCGCCACAGCCCTTCACTCCAGCCATGCGTCTGAAGTGTCGTTACATCCTTGGCAAGATCCAGTCCCTCAAGCCCAGGCCACTGACGCGCTTGTTCGAGCATTTCTCCCCAGGCAAACGGCGCAGCCGGATCGAAATGCGCGATCACTGCATTGGGCGCGCCGCGCGTTCGGATCAGCCTTGTCAACGCTCTCGTATCGACGCCAGCCAGCCCGATGCGGTTGTTCGCCTTCATCCAAGCATCGAAAGCTTGCGTGCTGCGGAAATTGGAAGGCCCGGTCACTCCCTCACGCACGATGCACCCTACGGCATGCGCATTCGTCGCCTCGAAATCTTCGATATTGGTGCCGGCATTGCCGATATGGGGAAAGGTAAAAGTGACGATCTGTTTGGCGTAGGAAGGATCGGTCATCACCTCCTGATATCCGCTCATTGCGGTGTTGAAGCAGACTTCGCCGAGCCCTGACCCAATTGCGCCAAAGCCCCTGCCCCAGATCGCTTCGCCAGTCGACAACAGCAGAACGCCCGTCGCTCCTTCGGGCGCGCGCAGCGTCGCGGGGTCGGCCATGAGGGTCGCTCCTGAATCAGGGTTTTGCAGCACTGTCGCTAAGTCGCTGCCGCTAGACATCGCATCGGATCGGGTCAACAGAATATCGATCCAAGGAGCCACCAGACGCATGATTCGTGACACCATCTCCGCCGCCCTCATCACCGCGATGAAAGGCGGTGACAAGCCGGGCACCGCAACGATCCGGCTGATCCAGGCCGCGATCAAGAACCGCGACATCGAGGCACGTACTGGGAAATCGCCCGAGGATGACAATGTGCTCGTGGTCGAAGTTCTCCAAAAAATGGTCAAGCAGCGTCGCGAATCGATCGAGATGTTCGAAAAAGGCGGGCGTCAGGAACTCGCCGATGCAGAAAGCGCAGAAGTCGCGGTGATCGAAGGTTTCCTTCCCGCGCAGATGAGCGAGGATGAAACCCGCGCTGCGATTGAGGAGATTAAGGTCGAAGTAGGCGCCGAATCGGTGAAGGACATGGGCAAGGTCATGGCTGTCCTCAAAGACCGCCACGCGTCGAACCTTGATATGAGCAAGGCGAGTGCGCTGGTGAAGGCGGCTTTAGGGTAGGCGGATGACCCTCTCCCCCCAATGGCTTGATGAACTGCGTTCGCGCACTTTGCTGTCCGCGCTCGTTGCCCGCACCGTCAAGCTCACCAAGGCCGGGCGCGAGCATAAAGGATGCTGCCCATTCCATAACGAAAAGACGCCGAGCTTTTACGTCAATGACGAAAAGGGGTTCTACCACTGTTTTGGCTGTTCGGCACATGGCGATGCAATCCGCTGGATGACCGATCAGCGAGGACTGCCCTTCATCGATGCAGTCAAGGAGCTTGCGGCAGCAGCCGGGATGGACGTTCCGGCTGCCGACCCGCGCGCCGCCGAACGTGCAGAGCGCGCCAACTCGCTTTATGACGTCGTGACTGCGGCGCAGGACTGGTTTGTCGATCAGCTTTATGCAGCCGAAGGCGCGCTTGCGCGCGAGTACCTCCAGGCGCGCGGCATAACCACTGAAACTGCAAGAACATTCGGACTTGGTTTTGCGCCGGACAATAAGGGCAGGCTTAAGTCCGCACTCTCGCGGTTCGGCGATGCCAAGCTGATCGAAGCAGGGCTGTTGATTTTGGTCGAGGGCAAAGACCCATATGACCGGTTCCGCGGCCGCCTGATGATCCCGATCCGCGATCCGCGCGGGCGGGTGATAGCATTCGGCGGCCGAATTATCGGTGCTGGAGAACCCAAATATCTTAATTCGCCCGATACGCCGCTTTTCGACAAGGGGCGGACGCTTTACAATGTCGATCTGGCATCGGGGGCGTCACGTCGATCAGGCCGGGTGATCGTTGTTGAAGGCTATCTCGATGTCATCGGGCTCGCCCAAGTGGGCATCGCTGAAGCTGTCGCGCCACTTGGCACAGCGTTGACTGAGGCGCAGATTGCGCGGTTGTGGCGGATGGTGCCGTCCCCCATCCTATGTTTCGACGGCGACACGGCGGGGCAAAAAGCCGCGATCCGCGCCATTGGCCGTGCGCTCCCGGGCCTGGCCGCAGGGCGTACTCTGGCACTTGCAACGCTGCCGCCGGGCAAGGATCCTGACGACATTGCGAGGAGCGGCGGTAGATCGGCGATCGAGGCGGTGATGGCTGCGAGCGAGCCGTTGGTCGATCGGCTATGGCGCTACGAAACGCAATCCGCCCCGCTGACGACGCCTGAAGCCCGCGCCGGCCTTAAACGCCGGCTGACCGAGCAAGCAAACGCAATCGCCGACCCTGACGTGCGCGCACTCTATGCACAAGAGTTTCGAGACCGCTTCGACGCGATGTTCGCCCGCCAGCCGCGCCAGCGCTGGATCGGGCGGGGAAAACGCCCGCAATTCGAGCCCGAAGCGCCTTTGCAGGCTCGCACGCGAGCGATAGGTGGCGCGGGCATAGAGCCAGTATTTGCGCGCGCGATCATGGCAGGCGCGCTTCGCCATCCAGCGGTAATACTGACCTGTGCTGATGCGTTTGCAGCACTCGCTATTGTCGACGACGAACTGGCGGTGCTGCGCGATACGATTATCGATGCGGCATTCGAGAGCCCCCAACTTGATTCGGCAGCACTTCGCCCCATATGCCAGAGTACGGGACTTGGCGGGCTGATTGACGATTTGATGACGGCGAAACCTTCGTTTGCGTTCACAAGGACCGATACCAATGCCGAAGTGGCAAGACGCGAACTGGCGCTAACGATCGAAGCATTGGCCGCGAGGCCCGAGCTCGATCAGGCTTTAGCGGCGGCGACGGCCCGGCTTGCTGAACATTGGAACGAGGAACAGTTTGAAGAACAGGTGCGTTTGCAATCAGCAAAGCGCGCCGCAGACGAGAGGCTGGCAACGCTGGCAGAAGGCCGTTATGGGGACGCCTGATTTGGCCGGGGGGTTGCGTCGGCACGATAGACATTTGAAAGTTTTTTAATGGCCAAAACCGATACCGTCGAACCGATTGACACCACCGAGCTTGGTGATGCACCGCTGCTCGACTTGAATGAGGCCTCGGTCAAAAAGCTGATCGCGCGTGC
>JANPIQ010000115.1:0-2613 GCA_031425075.1 Sphingomonadales bacterium | reverse complement strand
ATACTTCAGTGCCGCTTGCACGAGTACTGGTCGCATTTTCAAGGATCATCATTTAAAGACGATCCGCGGTACATCCCTGAGGACTGCTTCGAAACATTTCCGAGGCCGCACGGCGATAACGCGGACGTCTTGATCGATGCTGGTGAGCGATACTATAGCTATCGCGCAACTCTCATGATCGCCCGCAACGAAGGCCTCACCGATACCTACAACCGATTCCACGACCCAGCGGAAACCAGCGCAGACATCGAACAGCTTCGCACGCTACACGCCGCGATGGACCGCGCCGTGCTCGATGACTACGGCTGGACCGACCTCGCGCCCGTCGCCGAGTTCATCCCCGAGTTCGACGAGGACGACATCGAGCCCGGCACCCGCGCCCGCCGCAAGTTCCGTCTGCGCTGGCCGGATGACATGCGCGACGAAGTGCTGGCCCGGCTGCTCGAGCTCAACCGCCAGCGTGGCAGGTGATGGCGATGCTCCGGACATGGGTTATTTTACCGATGCCGTGCCTTGGTAAATTACCTGTGTGCGATATTTGACTCTCCTGAGTTTCCGCCATGCGCGCTGACCAATTCCTGCCAACGGCACCGGGGCAGTTGGCCCCGACCGTGTCGGGCGCGGTGGCGTTCGTGCCTGACCCTGCGCCTCGCACGCTCCCGCTGGATGGCACCCTCGCCCGGCTGAACGGGCTGGCCGAGCGCCGGCTGGGGGAGCTGACGGGTGCGGCGGGTCGGGTGGTGAATCCACTTCTGGTGAGTGCGCCACTGCTGCGGCAGGAGGCCCTGCTCTCCAGCCGGATCGAAGGCACGATGGCCACCCCGGAACAGCTGGCGCTGATCGAAGTGGGCAGCCCGGCCGCTACCCCCGACGCGGGAGAGGTGAACAACTTCGTCCGGGCCACGCAGCACGCACTCGAGCGGCTGGCAGAGGGCGATCTGATCGCCAGCCCGCTGATGCGGGACGCGCATCGGATCCTGATGCAGGGTGTGCGTGGCGACCGGGAGCGGCCGGGCGAGTTCCGCGATGCGCAGAACTTCATCGGCAGCAGTCTCGACATTCACTCGGCACGTTTCGTCCCGCCACCGCCCCTGCAGCTTGGCGCGCTGATGGCCGATCTGGAGCGATACCTGCACGACGAGCTGCCCGCCATGCCCGACCTCGTGCGTGCGGCCATCGCGCACTACCAGTTCGAAACCATCCACCCCTTCCTGGATGGCAATGGCCGTATCGGACGGCTCATGATCCCCCTTTACCTGATTTCCAATAAGATCCTCAAACAGCCCGTTCTTTACCTCTCCGACTACCTCGAACGGAACCGGGAGGAATATTACGAGCGCCTCACCCGCGTGCGGGATCACCACGACCTCTCCGGTTGGCTCCACTTCTTCCTGGACGGCATCACCGAGACCGCCAAGAACGGCGTCGCCACCTTCGATCAAATCCTCCAACTCCAAAAGCACTGGGAAAAGGAAATCGGATCATGGAAACCCCGCACCGCCCATGGGCTGAAACTGTTCACCCACCTCTTCACCCACCCTTGGGTCAATGCGGCCCAGGTCAGCGAGGTCTGCTCTGTCTCCCCGGGCACCGCCTACACCCTCATTGAGAGATTTGTCACTTGCGGCCTCCTGCGGGAAATCACCGGAGCCAAACGCGGCAAGCTCTACCTCTTCGACCCTTACCTGAAACTCTTCCGCTGATGCCCTCTCCCGCCTTCACCAAACTCCGCGCCAAGCTCGCCGACCTCTTCCAGCTTGATGCCGCGGCGGAACTCGACTTCGGCATCTACCGCATCCTCAATGCCCGCCGCGCGGAAATCGCCCGGTTCCTCGACTCCCTCGAAGTCCAAGTGGAAGCCATCCTCGGGCAGGCCGGGGCGGATGCCGGGGCTCCCCTGCGGGCGGAGCTGGCGAAGACCATCGCCGACCTTCAGGCCCTCGCCGTGGATGACCACGTCATCGACTCCAACAAAAAGGTAAAGGAACTCCGCGAAAAACTCGCCGCCCTCGGCACTGCCGGGCAGGAGGCGGGTGCCCTGCGAGATGACATCTTCTCCCTCCTCACCACCTTCTTCTCCCGCTACTACAAGGACGGCGACTTCCTCTCCCTCCGCCGCTACAAGGCAGACACCTACGCCATCCCCTACGAAGGCGAGGAAGTGAAACTTCACTGGGCCAATGCCGACCAGTTCTACATCAAGTCCGCCGAAAACTTCCGCGACTACACCTTCCGCCTCGGCCCCCCGCCCACCGGCGAGGCCCCCGACCTCCGCCCCCGTGTCACCTTCAAGCTCACCGAGGCCGATACCGAAAAGGACAACAACAAGCCCGCCGCCGGCAAGGAACGCCGCTTCATCTTCCACAGCGTCCTCGCCCCGGAGCCGGCGGCCGATGGCGTCCCGCACCTCACGCTGGGCTTCACCTATCAGCCCGCCGCCAAGGACCAAAAACAGGCCGACCTCCATGCCGACGCCTCCGCCCGTATCCTGAAGGAGTACGCCAAAGGCCCCTTCCTCGAACTCGCCACCAAGCGCCCCACCGAGAAGAAAAAAGACCGCACTCTCCTCGACAAACACCTCGCCGACTACACCGCCCGGAACACCTTTGATTA
>JANPIQ010000114.1:0-1806 GCA_031425075.1 Sphingomonadales bacterium | reverse complement strand
CTGGCCATCTCGAAGACGGGCCGCGCGTTTCTACAGGGTAACGATCCAGAGCCGATCACGACGAAGGAAACCGACGGCGCGATGCTCGACCGCGCGTGCGGCAAGCTGCTGTCGTTCAAGAATGTCCTCGTTCTCAACGACGAAGCGCACCATTGCTATCGCGAGCGCCAGTTGACCGAAGATGAGCAGCGCGAACGCGATACCGAGGCGAAAGAGAACAACGAAGCCGCTCGGCTGTGGATTAGCGGTATCGAGGCGCTCAAACGCAAGGTAGGCGTCCGCGCCGTCTACGACCTGTCAGCAACGCCATTTTTTCTGCGCGGCTCTGGCTATCAGGAAGGAACGCTGTTTCCTTGGGTGGTCAGCGATTTCAGCCTGATGGATGCGATCGAGTGCGGCATCGTCAAGCTGCCTCGGGTTCCCGTCGCTGACAATCTCGCGCTCGCGGACGAGCCAGTCTACCGCGACCTGTGGAAGCACATCGGCAAGGCCGTACTTCGGACCAAACATCCGCTCGACCTGCCACCGATGCTGATGACCGCGCTGCACGCGCTTTATAGCAATTACGAGGAATACCATGCCGCCTGGGCGGCGGAGGCAATCGATGTGCCGCCGGTCTTCATTGTCGTGTGTCAGAACACCGCGATCTCGCGGCTGGTGTACGACTGGATTGCGGGATTCGAACGCGACCCGGACGACGGCGATACCATCGCCGAAGACCGTAATTTCCATCCGGGGGCGCTGCCCTTGTTCCGCAATTACGACGACTATGGTCAGCCGATTGCCCGACCCAACACGCTACTGATTGACAGCCGACAGATAGAATCGGGCGAGGCACTCGACAAAGCCTTCAAGGACATCGCCGATGCTGAGATTGCGGCCTTCAAAGAAGCGCGCAAGCGCGAGGCCGGGGCGGCTGCGGGCGAGCCTACCGACGGCGAAATCCTGCGCGAAGTAATGAACACGGTCGGGCGCAAAGGGCGGTTGGGTGAGCAAGTACGCTGCGTCGTCTCGGTATCGATGCTGACCGAAGGGTGGGATGCGAACACCGTCACGCATATTCTCGGTGTCCGCGCCTTCGGAACGCAGTTACTTTGCGAACAGGTCGTCGGTCGCGGTTTGCGGCGCTTGTCGTACGATCTCAATGAAGCTGACAAATTCGACGTCGAATACGCCCAGGTCATGGGAATCCCGTTCGCATTTACTGGCAAGGCGGTCAGCGCGCCGCCGACCAAGCCGAAGAACGCCACCCATGTCCGCGCATTGCGCGAACGCGCAGCGCTCGAAATCACATTTCCGCGCGTTGAGGGGTTCCGGGTCGATTTGCCCGGCGATACGCTGACGGCGACATTCACCGAAGATAGCCGCTGGCGACTGACTCCAGTCGAAGTCGGTCCGTGCGAAGTGCGGATGGAGGGTATCGTCGGCGAAGGGATTACGCTGACGCCGGAAGTCCTCTCGCGCTATCGCCCGTCGGAAATCAGTTTTCACCTCGCGAAACACCTACTCTACACGCGTTTTCGCGACGAGGACGGGTTCCCGCGCCAGCACTTGTTTATGCAGATTCAGAAAATCTGCCGCCGCTGGCTCGAAGAGGGCTATCTCCAGCTTTCAGGCGGCGTGCAGCTTGGCGCGGTGCTCTACGCCCAAATCGCGGATACGGCCTGCGAACTGATCGCCAACGCCATCATTCGTGGTGTCGGCGAGCGCGACGAAACGCCCCCGGCGCGCGCGGTGCTCGACCCCTATGATCCGACCGGTTCGACTGCGTCGGTCAATTTCCAGACGACCAAGGCGGTGTGGACG
>JANPIQ010000113.1:0-12028 GCA_031425075.1 Sphingomonadales bacterium | reverse complement strand
GACGCGCGCACCGCAATCGAAGAGGCTGAGCGCGATCGTGACTGGCTGACGCACAGCGTTGCCGAATTGCGCAGCTTTGCCCCCGAACCCGGCGAGGAAGAGGCGCTCGCCGACCGCCGCGCCAGCATGCAGCGCGGCGCGCGGATTGCCGAAGATGTCGAGGCCGTGCGGATGCTGGTCGAGCCCGGCGAGGCGGGGCTATCGAAACTGCGACAGGCTGCGCGCATCCTCGAACGCATCGCCAATGGCCAGCCGCAGCTCGAAGATGCGCTTGCCAGTCTCGATCGCGCCATCATCGAAGGATCGATGGCCGAACAGCGGCTTGTTGAGGCGGCGGCGGCGCTGGCGTTTTCCCCCGCCGATCTCGAAGCCGATGAAACGCGGCTGTTCGATCTACGTGCTCTTGCCCGAAAGCATCGCGTCCAGCCTGACGATCTGGCCGAATTTGCCGAAACGCTTTCGGCCAAACTCGATGCGATCGAGGCGGGGACCGAGGGGCTTTCAAAACTTGAAGCCCAGGCGAAGGCTGCGCACCACGATTATGTCAACGCGGCATCGCAGCTGAGCGCGCTGCGCACCGGGGCGGCGGTGCGGCTCGATACTGCCGTTGCAGCCGAACTCGCTCCGCTCAGGCTCGAGGCGGCGCAATTCCGGACGGTGGTGGTGCCGCTTGAGGAGGCGCAATGGGGGCCATCGGGGCACGACCGCGTCGAATTCGAGATCGCAACCAACCCCGGTGCGCCGTTCGCACCACTCACCAAAATCGCCAGCGGCGGCGAACTCTCACGCTTCATCCTCGCGTTGAAGGTGGCACTCGCGCAATCGGGCGGAGCGGCCACGATGATCTTCGACGAAATTGATCGCGGCGTCGGTGGTGCGGTGGCATCTGCAATCGGGGAGCGGCTGGCACGACTGGCCGACAGCGCGCAGTTGCTCGTCGTCACCCACAGCCCGCAGGTTGCCGCGCGCGGAGATACGCACTTCCTGATCGCCAAATCGTCCGACGGCACGGTGACGCGCACCAGTGTCCGGGCACTGAGCGACGAAGCCCGCCGCGAGGAAATCGCCCGGATGCTGTCAGGCGCCGATGTCACCGACGAAGCGCGGGCGCAGGCGGGTCGGCTGCTTGAGGTCGCGTGATGTCTGACCGTACGAACATTCCACTAGTCGCTCCATCGATAATGATTGGCTTGGGGCTCACTGCGCTCATCGTTTCGATCATTGCATTCCTGGTTCTTGGATATTCGCTGTTTCTCGCAATAGCCGCGGGTAATATCGACGATGCCGGTATCCATCCTTTGCTCCTGCCGTTCGCAGTGGCGACATATGCGATCTCCGGCGTGAACATCATCAACGCGATAAACTTCATGGCTCGGAAAACGTGGCGACCGTTCCAGCATTTCCTGATCCTTTCGTGTGTGGCTCTCGCTCTTTTGACTATCCTTTGGACGACGACCGCCAGTGTCTGAAGCCCAAACCGCCGAACGTCTCGCATTCCTCGCCGCTGAGATCGCGCGCCATAACCGGCTATATCATGCCGATGATGCGCCCGAGATTTCGGATGCCGAATATGATGCCCTGATGCGCGAGAATGCGGCGCTTGAGGCAGAGTTTCCGCATCTGGTGCGTGACGATAGTCCATCGAAACAGGTGGGGGCAGCGGTGGCGGCGTCGCCGTTGCGCAAGGTCGCGCATGCGCGGCCGATGCTCAGCCTCGACAATGGCTTTGCCGATGACGACGTGATCGATTTCGTCGCGCGGGTGCGGCGGTTTCTGGCGTTGCCGGAGGATGCTGTGGTCGCATTGACGGCGGAACCGAAGATCGATGGGCTGTCTTGCTCGCTGCGCTATGAGAAGGGGCGGCTGGTGATGGCCGCCACGCGTGGCGATGGCGCGGTGGGCGAGGATGTCACCGCCAATGTCGCGACGATTGAGGATGTGCCGCAGACTCTCCCACCGGGCGCGCCCGAAATCTTCGAAGTGCGCGGCGAAATCTATATGGCGAAGGCCGATTTTGCGGCGTTGAACGCCCGCCTGCTTGCCGAAGCTGACGACCCGACCAAAGCCCGCCAGTTTGCCAATCCGCGCAATGCAGCGGCAGGATCGCTGCGACAGAAGGATGCCAGCGTCACTGCGTCACGCCCCTTGCGCTTTCTGGCGCATGGCCGGGGTGAGGCCTCCGCACTGCCGGGCGAGACACATTCTGACGTGATGCAGGGGCTCAAAAGCTGGGGGTTTGCGGTCGATGATCGCTTCGTGCGCGTCGAGACCCTTGCTGCAGCGCTAGCCCAGTATCGCGCGATCGAACATGCGCGCGCCGATCTGCCGTTCGATATCGATGGCGTGGTCTACAAGATCGACCGGCTCGACTGGCAGGCGCGGCTGGGCTTTGTCAGCCGCGCGCCACGCTGGGCACTGGCGCATAAATTCCCTGCCGAACGTGCCGAAACCACGCTCGAGGCGATCGACATTCAGGTCGGCCGCACAGGCAAGCTGACGCCCGTCGGACGGCTCAAGCCCGTGACTGTTGGGGGCGTTGTTGTGTCGAACGTGACGCTGCACAATAAGGATGAGATTGCCCGCCTTGGCGTCCGTCCGGGTGATCGCGTGCTGATCCAGCGCGCGGGCGATGTCATTCCCCAGATCGTCGACAATCTGACACGAAACGTCGGACGACCGGCATTCGCCTTTCCCCAAACCTGCCCGCAATGTCAGTCCGAAGCGCGCGCCGAAGAGGGCGAGGTCGATATCCGCTGCACGGGCGGGCTCGTCTGCCCCGCGCAACGGATCGAACGATTGAAGCATTTCGTCAGTCGCGGCGCGCTCGATATCGATGGCCTTGGCGAAAAGACGATCGTTGAATTCTTCGAGCTCGGCTGGCTGCATTCGCCCGCCGACATGTACCGGCTGGCCAAGCACCGCGATGAATTGCTCGCACGCGAGGGCTGGAAGGAAAAGTCGGTCGACAATCTGCTCGCAGCGGTCGAGGCGCGGCGCACGCCCGATCCGATCCGGTTCCTGTTCGGGCTGGGCATCCGGCATACAGGGGCAGGGACGTCTAAGGATCTGGTCCGCGCGTTCGGCAGTGTCGAGCGCGTTGCCGAGGTCGCGCAGTCCGAGCATGCGGTTGCAGAGCTTTCGGGCGTCGAGGGTGTCGGGCCGGTGGTCGCAAAGGCGCTGGTCGATTTCTTCCACGAAGCGCATAATCGCGAAGTGTGGGACGATCTGCTGCGCGAAGTTTCGCCTGCGCCCTATGTTTCGAATGTCCGGACATCTTCGGTCACCGGCAAGACCATCGTCTTCACCGGCAGTCTCGAAACGATGAGCCGCGACGAGGCCAAGGCGCAGGCCGAAGCGCTGGGGGCGAAAACCGCGGGCTCGGTCAGCGCAAAAACCGATCTTGTCGTGGCAGGGCCAGGTGCTGGGTCGAAATTAAAGAAAGCGCAAGAGCTCGGCGTCAGTGTGATCGATGAGGCGGAATGGGCCGCGCTCGTCGCAGAGGCGCGCTAATGGCAGCGGGCGATTATCTGACGCGGCTGATGCGCGATCTCGAAGCGCCAATGGCTGTGCGGCGGTTCGGAAGCGGCTGGTTTGCGGGCTTTTTCGCCTTGCTGTTTGCTGTTGCGGGGCTGGGCATGGTGATCGCGCTGCGCTGGCCGGGATGGTTCGCAATGCCCGAACTCGACATCGTGAAGTCTGCGCCGTGGTTTCGGGGCGCGGTACATGCCACGCTGCTGTCGTCTTACGTGCTCGCGCTGCTCAGCCTGCTGCTGCGCCCGCGCAAGGTGCTTGGAGCGACCGCGCTGGGAATCGGCTTGGGGGCCACGCTGCTCGGGGGCGCGCAGGTCGATGCGCACGATGCAGGCGGCTGGGGTATCTTCTTCGGGGTCGATTTTTTCATCGTCAATCTGATCGTCACCGGGCTAATGTTCGCACCGATCGAACGGCTGTTCCCGCACCGCCCCGAACAAAGGCTGTTCCGCGTCGACTGGCGTGAGGATTTGTTCTATTTTCTGGTGAGTTCGATGTTCGTCCAGGTGTTCAGCTTTCTGGCGCTTGCCCCGTCGGCGATCATCAACGCCAATACCGACAGCTGGAGCGGCTTTCGCGCCGACATTGCGTCACTTCCCTGGCTGGTTCAGTTTGTGCTCGTCATTTTTCTCGCCGATCTGTTTCAATATGGATATCATCGGCTGTTCCATGCCGTACCCTTTCTGTGGCGCTTTCACGCGGTTCACCACTCGCCCAAAGCGCTCGACTGGCTGGCGGGATCGCGCCTGCATTTCGTCGAGGTGGTGCTGTTGCGTGCAGTAACATCGCTGCCACTGTTTACGCTGGGCTTCGGGGCTTCGGTGATGCAGGCCTATGTCGCATTTGTTTACGTTTATTCGTCATTGCTCCACGCCAATCTGCGCGGCGATTTCAACCGGCTGGGCAAATGGATCGCGACGCCGCGATACCATCATTGGCATCACGGGCTCGAACAAGAGGCGCATGACGTCAATTTCGCGATCCATTTCCCGTGGATCGACAGGGTGTTCGGGACGTTCCATTTGCCAGATGGGCGGTGGCCGGAGAATTATGGCGTGCTCGAGACTGTGCCGAAGGGGTATCCTGGTCAATTCGCATATCCGTTCACAAAGGCTCCCTAGGGCCATAGTCCTCGATAAGGGACGATTGCGCAGTCCTGCATTTTGTTGCGGGTTGCCGTTTTTCGACAAACGACATTGCTGCGATTGTATGCGGGCGGGGCGGCTGTTAGTTTCGCGCCATTTCTCAGGGGAGACATTTGAATGAAGTTCGCCATTCCTGCCGCTGCGCTGCTTTCGACGTCGGCGCTTGCTGCCACGCCTGCGATGCCGCCCGAGCCGGTTGCCGTGAAAAAGCCACTCGCAATCAAAGGGCCCGAAGGCGTGCCACCGCGCAACGATGAATATTACTGGATGCGCGATGACCAGCGCAAATCGTCCGAGGTGATCGCTCATCTGAACGCCGAAAACGCCTATGCCGATGCCATGCTTGCCCCGCTCGCGCCAGTGAAGGAAACGCTCTACAACGAGATTGTTGGCCGCATCAAACAGGATGATGCCAGCGTCCCCTATCGCGATCGCGGTTACTGGTATTACACGCGGTTCGAGACGGGGAAGGATTACGCAATCAACGCGCGGCGCAAGGGCAGCATGACTGCGCCTGAAGAAGTGATGTTCGATCAAAATGCGATGGCGGCGGGGAAGGGGTTCTTCGCGCTGTCTGCCGTCGAGATCAGCCCCGATAATCGCTATGCAGCCTATGCCGAAGATACCGTGGGCCGGCGGCAATATGTGATCCGGGTCAAGGATTTGCAGACAGGGGCGATCCTGCCCGACACGATCACCAATGCCGAAGCCAGTATCGTTTGGGGCGATGACAACAAGACTTTGTTCTACATCGACAAAGACCCTACAACGCTGCTCGGCAACACGGTGAAAAAGCATGTTGTCGGCACGCCGGCATCGGCTGACACAACGGTGTACAAGGAAGAAGACAACACGTTCTACATGGGGATCAGCCGGACCAAGTCCGACAAATATATCTGTGTTTTCGTCCAGAGCACGGTGAGTTCGGAACAGCGTTGCGCGCCGTCTGCCGATCCGACCCGGTTTCAGCTGGTCGCGCCGCGAATGCGCGATCATCTTTATTCGGCCGATCATAATGCGGGGCGCTGGGTGATCCGGACCAATTGGGATGCGCCCAATTACCGGCTGATGACGCTGCCCGATACCGCGCCCGCCGGTGACCGGACAAGGTGGACCGATATGGTGCCATTTTCAAAAGACGTGTTTATCGAAGGCTTTGATCTGTTCGATGGCTTTACGGCCATCGAGGAGCGATCGGGCGGGCTCAAGCGCCTCCGCACGCTCGATGCTGCAGGGAAAAGTGCGTTTCTGGCCGCTGACGAACCCGCCTACGCGATGGGCCTGACCACGAATGTCGAACCCGGCACCGACTGGGTGCGCTACACCTATGATTCGCTGACCACACCGACGCGGACTTACGAAACCAACGTCAAGACCGGAGAGCGCAAGCTGCTCAAGGAACGGCCGGCGCCGGGATATGATTTAGCGCTCTACGCCACCGAACGCGTTTGGGTGCCTGCCCGCGACGGCAAGGCGCGGATTCCGGTATCGCTCGTTTATAGAAAGGGTTTTACGCGCGACGGGACGGCAGCGATGCTGCAATATGCCTATGGCAGCTACGGACTGTCGATGGATCCGGCGTGGCAGCCGGCCCTCCCCAGTATGCTCGATCGGGGGATGGTTTACGCCATCGCGCATATCCGCGGCGGGCAGGAAATGGGTCGCGCCTGGTATGACGATGGCAAGATGTTCAACAAAAAGAACAGCTTCACCGACTTTATCGATGTCACGCGGCATCTGGTCGCGGAAAAAATTGCGGCAAAAGATCGCGTCGCGGCGATGGGCGGCAGTGCTGGCGGGCTTCTGATGGGGGCAATCGCGAACATGGCGCCTGCCGATTATCGCGTCATCGTGGCGCAAGTGCCCTTTGTCGATGTCGTCACAACAATGCTCGACGAAACCATCCCGCTGACCACGGGCGAATGGGACGAATGGGGCAATCCCAAGACCAAGGCCTCGTATGACTATATGCTGAGCTATAGCCCTTATGATCAGGTGAAGCCGCAGGCCTATCCGGCGCTGTTCGTCGGTACCGGGCTATGGGATAGCCAGGTGCAATATTTCGAGCCGATGAAATGGGTCGCCCGGCTGCGCGCGACGCGCACCAACACAGCGCCTTTGGTATTCCGTACCAATATGGAGGCCGGGCATGGCGGCAAATCAGGCCGGTTCAAGCGGTTCCGCGAAGCATCCGAATATTATTCCTTCATGATGCAGCAGCTGGGGGTGAAATAGGCCTGCCGATCCCCCCCCTTCTTGAAGGGAAGGATTTACGGCCCCTTGTCGAACCAGCCCGTCACCCCGGGCGGCAGCGGACTCCACAGCCCGATGCGCACGCCTGCCTTGGCGAGCACATCGCCGGTCCAGATGTTGCACGTGTTGAACAGCCAATAGTCGCGCCGCGATGTATAAAAGAGGTCGAGGCCGCCATAGCCCGGGGTCGGCACCGGGTGCCCGTCCGCACCTAGCGCCAGCGTATCGGTGATCGCCGCGATCAACGCGGTATATTGCGCTCGTGACAGGCGGATCGGGCGCAGCGGCGGAATTTCCTCTGGGCTGCGAAGATGATCAACATGGAGCACACTTTGCCCGCTGCCTATCACGGCGCTCAATGTGGCGCGCGGCGTCAGATCGGCCCAGGCTGGCGTGTTGATATAAAAATCACGGTCTCCCCAGCCAAACGCCAGATACTGCCCCATGTCATCGGGGTCGGGCAGGTCAGTGGGACGGAAGATCAGGCTGAGGTCGATCCCTTCAGCAGACGTCGGCACCACGATCGCGGTGTGGATCGGGTTCGATGCGATCCAGATCGTCGTGCCGACATCCGATTCGCGCCAGCCGGGATTGGTCGGCACGATGCTGCCGATCAGCGCCGCCAGCGCCCAGAGGCCAAACGCCGTGGCCGCAGCACGACCGGCCAGCCGAAGGAATCGTCGCAGTACCGTCATCCGGCGTCTGTAACATCTGGTTGAAACCGGCGCTTGACAATTCACCGATGTTTCCATTATGTTCCGTAATAGCAGAGGAGAGGTAGCGATGATCGGTTATGTGACCTTGGGGACGAACGACCTCGACCGCGCGGCGTCGTTCTATGACGCGCTTGCAGCGGAGATGGGGACAAGCCGGATGATGGAATGGCCCGGAGCGATCGCGTGGGGGAGGCCGGGCGGTGGGGCAGGCGTTGGCCTTACCGTTCCGTTCGATGGGCAGCCTGCGACGATCGGCAATGGGGTGATGGTCGCGTTTGAGGCAAAGGACGCCGATCATGTGAAGCGCATCTACGATGTGGCGCTCGCCAATGGCGGCACCTGCGAAGGGCCTCCGGGACCGCGTGGTGAGGGCGGATTTTATGCGGCCTATTTTCGTGATCCCGATGGCAACAAGTTGAACGCGTTTTTGATGGGTGGATGATTTTGGTTGTGACGCGTCGTCACCTTCATCACCTTTCAGCCGATTGGAACGAAAATGACTGACATTTTCACCCACCCGCTCCACCTCGGGCTTGGTGCGACTGCCATTTCGCAACCAGCGATGACCGGTGGCATGGAATGGTTTGAAGGCTATGGCGAGCGGCATGGCGGCGATGGGGCCGAAGGGCGGCTGGTGTCGATGTATCGCTTCACCGAGAGCTGGGACAGTTGGGAAATGCACCCGGCGGGTGATGAGGTGGTGCTGTGCACTGCAGGCACGATGACGCTGCATCAGGAACATGCCGATGGCAGCACTGCTGTCGTGACGATTGCCGCGGGCGAATATGCGATTAATCCGCCCGGCACGTGGCATACCGCCGATGTCGATGGCGAAGCGACTGCATTGTTCATAACGGCAGGACTTGGCACCGAACATCGCCCGCGCTGAGCCGCTCGCCAGTTGACCCGCTCGCGCGGGCGACGCAAAGCAGGGTGATGAAGAAAACCGATGGCCTCAACCGTGACGTGACCTCCAAATGGCGGCCCGCAACGCGTGCGGTGCGCGGCGGCACCTGGCGGTCGGAACATGGCGAAACATCCGAAGCGCTTTATCTCAATTCGGGTTACACTTACGACGATGCCGAAACCGTCGCGGCGCGGTTTGCGGGCGAAGCCAGCGGGATGACCTATTCTCGGCTGCAAAACCCGACCACGGCAATGCTCGAGGAACGAATCGCGCTGATGGAAGGTGCCGAGGCATGCCGCGTCCAGGCAACCGGCATGGCGGCGATGACGACTGCCTTGTTGTGCCAGCTGCGCACCGGCGATCATGTCGTCGCTGCCAGGGCGGCATTCGGATCGTGCCGCTGGCTGACCGATAATTTGCTGCCGCGTTTCGGGATCGAGACGACGGCGATCGACAGCCGTGACAATGCGGCGTGGGGAGCCGCTATCCGGCCAAACACCAAGGTTTTCTTTTTTGAAACCCCCGCCAATCCGACGATGGATATCGTCGATCTCCGTTTCGTCTGCGGCCTCGCCAAGGCGCACGGCATCACGACTGTCGTCGACAATGCCTTTGCCACTGCCGCACTCCAGAGGCCGATGGAATATGGTGCCGACGTCGTGTCCTATTCGGCGACCAAGCTGATGGAAGGGCAAGGGCGCGTACTTGCGGGCGCTGTCTGCATGTCGAACGCGTTCCTCGAAGAATATCTGCTGCCGTTCCAGCGCAATACCGGACCGAATCTGTCCCCCTTCAACGCATGGGTGGTGATGAAGGGTTTGGAGACGCTCAATCTTCGCGCCAAGAAGCAGTCTGAGAACGCGCTTGCGGTCGGCAAGGCGATCGAACCGCGCGTATCGCGGATGCTCCATCCCGGACTTGCCAGCCATCCGCAGCACAATCTGGCGATGAGCCAGATGGATGCGTGCGGGCCAATCTTTTCGTTCATCCTCGATGGCGGTCGGCCACAGGCGATGGCACTGCTCAATGCCCTCGAACTGATCGATATTTCGAACAATATCGGCGATGCCCGCAGCCTGATGTGCCACCCCGCGTCGACGACGCATCACAGCGTCGGGCCAGAAGCTCGCGCCGACATGGGGGTGGAGGAGGGCATGATCCGCATCAATATCGGGCTCGAAGATCCGCAGGATCTGATCGAGGATCTCGATCGCGCATTCGGCAAGGTGGGGTTGTGAAATCGCTCTTCCCATACGCCGCCGAAACGCGCGGATTTATCGTCCGGGTGTCGGTAAGTTTCCTTCCCGAACAGTCCGAGGTCGAAAAGGGTCGCTGGTTCTGGTCATACCATATCCGGATCGAAAATGCCGGCGATATGGCGGCGCAACTGCTCAGTCGGCGCTGGGTGATCAGCGATGCGCGCGGTGCGAAGAACCTTGTTGAAGGCGAAGGCGTGGTCGGCGATCAACCCGTCATCAAGCCTGGTGCGTCATATGATTATGTGTCGGGATGTCCGCTGACCACATCAAGCGGCGAAATGGTTGGAAGCTACATGATGATCGGTGAAGATGGATCGCGGTTTGACATTGCGGTGCCACGCTTCGCGCTGAAAATGCCGCTTACCCAAGCATGAGCGGCATGGCATGAAGCGCACACATTTGCCCTTGAACGGCATGCGTGTGTTCGATGCCGCCGCTCGGCATTTGTCGTTTACCCGCGCTGCCGATGAACTTGCGGTGACCCCTGCGGCGGTCGGTCAGCAGATCAGGGCGCTCGAGGATGTACTCGGCGTGATCCTGTTTCGTCGGACCCCCAAGGGGCTTGAGTTGACCGCCGAGGCGGAGAACGGCCTCGACGCACTCCGCACCGGCTTCCTACAGTTCGAAGAAGCCGTCCGCGCGATGCAGGCGCAGCAATCGTCGAAATCGCTGACAATTGCCGCCCCGCGCGACGTCACCTCGAAATGGCTTGCGGCGCGTCTTGCCGCGTATCGCTTGACCGATCCAGAACTGCGTTTCGTGCTTGTCCCTGCTGAAGGAACGCTCGATTTTACCGAGGCCAATCTCGATCTTGCGATCCGGTATGGCCGGTATGGCCGGCATGGCGGTGAACTTGAGGCGCACAAGCTTTGCGAAGGCGCGATGGTGACGGTTGCGGCACCGACGGGTGGTGCGAATGCACGGATCGGTTGGCCCGGGTGTCCCGAAGAGGACGCCGCTGTCATCCAGCTTGCCGATGCCGGGCTGGCCATCGACGCGGCCGCCAGCGGGCTCGGAACGGCGACGGTCCCTGCACTGCTTGCCGAAGCCGATCTTGCAGCTGCGCGGGTTCGTGCTGTTGACCAGCCGCAACCGTCCGATGAAACCTATTGGCTCGTTGCCCCGCTGCCGCAATGGCGCCAGAAAAAGGTCAAGGCGCTGGTGGCCGCATTGATTGCATGACGAGCAAAATTCCCGAACCCCTTTCAGCGTACGTTCTCTGAGACGTCGTTTCGGCAGGCTGATCGGCTCCTCAGGATGAGCGGATTATCGGGTGCGAAGCCCCTACAACCGCACCATCTTCATTCCCGCTTCGCGATACCGCGGGCCGGCAGTTGCGCCCGCCGGTGCCGCCGCCGCAATCGCCGCAAGATCGGCGTCACTCAGCACCAAATCCGCAGATTTTGCACTATCCTCGAGCGTCATCACGCGCTTGACGCCGGGGATCGGCACCACATCGTCACCCTGTGCCAGCAGCCAGGCGAGCGCCACCTGCGCGGGCGATCCGTTATGCGCTTCGGCAATATCCTTGATCACATCGACGATCTTCATGTTCTCGTCCCAATTTTCACCCTGCCAGCGCGGATCGTTGCGGCGCCAATCGTCTTCGGGAAGGTCGTCGCGGCTCTTGATGCTACCGGTGAGGAATCCGCGGCCTAGCGGCGAATAGGGCACGAAGCCGATGCCGTGTTCGCGGCATGTCGGCAGAATGTCGTCTTCGACATCACGCTCCCAGATCGAATATTCGGATTGCAGCGCAGTGATCGGCGCAACGGTGGCGGCGCGGCGCAACGTTACGGGGCCGGCTTCGGAAAGGCCGATATGCTTGATCTTGCCCTCGTGCCGCAGCTTGTCCATCTCGCCAACCGTATCCTCGATTGGCACCGAAGGATCGACGCGGTGCTGGTACTAGAGATCGATGCAATCGATATCGAGCCGCTTGAGGCTGCCTTCGATTGCGTTCCGGATATTGGCCGGGCTGCCATCGACGCCGACGATTGTGTTGCCATCGAACTTGAAACCGAACTTGGTGGCAATGACGAGGCCGTCGCGCTTGCCCTTGATTACGCGCCCGACGAACTCCTCGTTGAGGAACGGTCCGTAAATCTGTGCGGTATCGAAAAAGGTGATGCCCAATTCAATCGCGCGGTGAACGGCACGGGTCGATTCGCCCTCATCGGCATCGCCGCCATAATTGATATTGGTGCCGGCGAGCAT
>JANPIQ010000112.1:0-2435 GCA_031425075.1 Sphingomonadales bacterium | reverse complement strand
CCCGAAAGCAGGCTCAACGTCGCGACATTTAGCAGCAACCATGGCTGAGGATCGATGGCATTTGCCGCCGCATAAGCCGCGATGGCATCGGCCATCAGCACGACGCGCTCGCGCCCATGCGAAATTAGCGCGCGATCCTTGAGCAATCGCCCCTTGACCGAGAGCGCCGCCGCGTCGCCGGTGGCGGACAAATACCCCCCTTCGCAAAACAACCCCCAAGCCCGGTCAAGTGCGCCCGACCGGGCCAGCGTGGTTATTTGGGGGAGGGGGACAGGCATTGATGGACTCAACACCCCTCATCCAAGGATTCATCATCATCATCTGCCGGTCCCGCTGCGATCGCGGACAGCGGAAACAGCAGCACGTCATCTCGTTCGGGATCTTTAAGCGGTTGAACCAGCGCAAAGCCCGGGCCGGGCTTGGGATTGATGATGTCGGGATCGATCGTCACGGGCAGCCATGTGTCGTGGGTCCCGGGAACCTTAAAATCGACGTTCATCGAAAAACCATGCGCTTCAGGATCATGACTGCCCTTTTTGGCGTGGAACATCACCGTCGTGTAATTGCCTTCAAGGTCGTTCATCCACGGCGTTTCGATGCCGTCGGCGGCAACATATCGCAAATTCTTGTAATGGCGCCGGTTGGCGGGATCGCGTTTGCGGGTGATGGCGCGGAATTGCGTCGACCAGCGCCACGCGAAGCCCTCCCTCGGCTGGATCAGCGTAATCCTGATCGTGCGGCTTTCTTCAATGTCGATCGACAGATCGGTATCCTTGGGGCTCAAATAATAGACGACGAACAGGCCTTCGCGAACCCCGAACCCGAGCTCGAATTTCATCTCCGCCAGGCGGTTGCGGCGCGCGCTATCTCGCAGCGGGCGCTGCCACAAAATTCCGTCGGGGTCTTTGGGTTCCTTGATTGGTGGCATCATGGCGCTTGCTCCTTTCCTTTTGAAATCGTGGCGAGGATCGACGCACGATATTGCGCAACCAGGTCGTTTTCCGGGTCGATCGCGGACAACCTGTCGGCCATGTCGAGCGCTTCGTTCAAACGCAGATTTGCCCGATCGGCCCGTCCCGTCTTGAACAGCAGCCTGCCCAGCGACAGCCGCGCGACCATCACGGCCTGCATAAATTCGGCGTTCGCGGGATCAAGCCGCAGGAAATCGTCGGCCAGCCCGTTCTGCGTTTCGCGATGCTTCAAGGCATTGGCCGCATCGCCCGACGCCAGATAGGCGTCGGCAATCCACGCATGACGATTGGCCAGTGCGATCTTTGCCGAACGATCATCGGGAGCAAGCTGAACCGATCGCTCCATCCCGCGCAGCGCTTCGCCACAACGGGCCAACGCTGCTTTGGGATCGACCGGAGGCTCAAGATAAAGCGAACACAGATTGCCATTCGCGTAAGCGACTTCCTTCTGCCATGTGGAAGAAGCCGGGTCATCGCTCGCGAGCCGATCCGCCAGCAAACGGTACGCCTTGAAATGGTGCAACGCCCTGGCTCGGTCGTTGCGGCGAAACTGGACATAACCCGCCCAATATTCGCTTTGCGCATGGGCAAAGATCGCAGCTTCGTCGTTGGGCCGATGCGCGATGACCGCCGTTGTGAGGTAAGCAGCTTCGGCAAATTTGGTTTCGGCCAGATCGAGATTGCCGCGCTTATCCTCATCCTCCCCCATTGCGTGCAGTATTCGCGCCTTGAGCAGCTGACCCTCGGGCGTCTCCACGCCATAATATTGCATGGCCCGATCATTGACCGCGCCCATCACGTCGAGGCGACCCACGCCTTTCAGCCGATCGCGCAGGTCTGTGAGCATATAGTCGACGAGCCCTTCTGCTTCGGCACGCTGGCGTTCGGCTTCGCGTTGGGCGCGAATCGCGGTCACCAGCAACAGCGCCATGATTAAGACGGCGAACAAGGCGCCGCCCGTGACGGCCATCACGCGGCGCAATTGACGCTGGGCGTCGCGCTGAACCAGCGCATCGAGAGGCAACTCGCTGACGCCAGCCGCCAGTTTGAGCAGCGCCAGTCGAAACCCGTCCTTGCCTTTCCGAAAATCGGGCGCGATCGGCTCGGCCCCGTCTTCCGTCAGGGTATGCGGGAACGCGTCCGCAGGTTCGCCCTCGATCAGGGCGGCAAGCACCGGGCGACTCGGGTGGAGTTCGCGGAACAACCGAATTTCCTGCGCGACCCAGTGGCTCGCTTTGGCGTGCGGTGAACACAGGACGATGAGCGCGTCCGACGCCTTGAGCGCTGCAGTGATACGATCCGACAGGCTTTCGCCCGCACTTAGTTCCTCACGATCGCGAAAGATGGGGGAGAACTTTGCCGGAACCGGTCCGCGCGCTGTCGGCGTGTCGACCAGGTTTCTGGGGAGGCGATACGATTCAAGCCGCCGATGGATTTTGCCCGCCAGCGCTTCGTCCTTATGAC
>JANPIQ010000111.1:0-2740 GCA_031425075.1 Sphingomonadales bacterium | reverse complement strand
ATCGAGATAAGCCAAACCTGATATTGCGGCTTTTTGTTTGGTTAAGTTTATAAGAACCAATGCGTTGAAGGTTGAGTTTCTATAGTCATGCCTTGTTCGTCGGCATTGTGGTCAATGTTAAGATTCCATTACAAAACTTTTGTAACTTTCATTCGATCCGGCTATATATATTTAATCCTCCTATCCTTCCTTACAGATCGACATTATCAGTCGATATAAATCCATCGGTTTCAAAAATCGTATCAGCATAGGTCAATGCCACACGCCCAGCTTCGGTCAGCTGCAGTACGCGGCCTTCACGCGTGAACAGTGCCTGACCCAGCTGGTCTTCAAGCTGTTTGATTTGAGTGGACAGCGCCGATTGCGACACATGCAACTGCAGTGCGGCGCGCGTGAGGTTGCCCTCTTTGGCGACTGCCCAAAAGTAGTGCAGATGGTGATAGTTCAGGCGCGACATGGTGATGTATTGATCTAAAAAATAGAACGTATTTAGCTTTAATATGTATTTTACAGAATTAAGTTAAACAGGCAAAGTTGCGCTGTCGAACAAAAAGGAGCTTGTCTTGCTGGTTTCACCTGACTATTTACAGTCGCTGCGCTTTGGCTTGCTGCTGGCAGTCCCACTGCTTTATTTAGGCGCGGCTTTTTCAGCCAACTGGCGTGTGGCGCGGGCTTGCACGGCAATGGCCTTGGGCTTGGCGGCTGCTTCTTTGGCCATTTTGGCTTTTGCCGGACCCTTGATCATCCACAGCCTGCGCGCTGATACGCTGGGTTGCATCGTGCTGCTGTTGGTGACATTTATTGGTTGGGTCATCACCCGCTATTCGCAGGCTTATATGGGCGGTGATCCTTCTCAAGCGCGATATGTGCGATGGCTGATGGCGACGCTGGCCGCCGTAGCTGTGGTGGTGGTCACCAACAACCTGGCGGTGCTGGCTGTTGCCTGGCTGGCCACCAGTCTGGCGCTGCACCAGTTGCTGACTTTTTTCAGTCACCGGCCGGCGGCCATGATCGCGGCACACAAAAAGTTTTTGGCGAGCAGGCTGGGCGATGTGTGTCTGTTTGCGGGCATTGCCTTGATCGCCATGACCTTGGGTAGCCTGCAGATTGACGAGGTCATCGCCAGGGCGCAGGCACTGACAGCGTACCCGCTGGCGCTTCAAGCGGCGGTGGTTTTCATCGTCATGAGCGCCTTGCTCAAATGCGCACAACTGCCTGTACACGGTTGGCTGATTCAGGTGATGGAAGCGCCCACGCCCGTGTCCGCCTTGCTGCACGCCGGCATTGTGAATTTGGGCGGCTTTTTGCTGATTCGCCTGAGCCCGCTGGTGGCTGATGTGGCTGGCGCGCAAACGCTGTTGGTGGTGGTGGGCAGCGTGACAGCTGCCGTGGCTGCACTGGTGATGATGACCCGTATCAGTGTCAAGGTCATGCTGGCCTGGTCTACCTGTGCGCAAATGGGTTTTATGTTGATGCAGTGCGGCCTGGGGGCATACGAGCTGGCGTTGCTGCACCTGGTGGCGCATTCGCTTTACAAGGCACATGCGTTTTTGGCTGCGGGCGGCGCTGTTGAGCAGGCGCGGCTGAAAGCCATGACGCCAGCGCCTGAGCCTATGACGGTCAGCATGATGGTCATTGGTGCTGCCAGCGGGCTGGTGATGGTGGCAGCAGCGGGCATGTTGTGGGGTGTGGCCATTGACCAGGTCACGTCGCTTTGGGTGCTTGCGGTCATCATTTCCCTGGCCAGTGCGCCGCTTCTCACGGCGCAAGCTTTGAAGCTTGGCGGGCTGTGGCCGCTGGGCATGATGCTGGGCGCGTTTGGTGTGGCGTTTGCCTACTTTGGTTTGCACCATTTGTTTGGCTGGCTGGTCGATGTGCCTGAAAGCATTGCCAACAGCTTTGATCTTGCCTGGGTGATGCTGTGTTTCACGCTGCTGTTTGCCATGCAGTGCCTGATACGCGCGCGTCCCCACGGCGCTGCCGCCAGCCGTTTGTACCCCTGGTTCTACGCCGGGCTGTATCTGGACGAATGGTTCACGCGCATGACATTTCGTATCTGGCCTGCCAAGCTTTCTGGCACATCAACCAACCAGCAAAAGGACTTTTGACCATGACCAGCGTCGTTGAAACACCCGCGTTGCAAACGCTTGATTTTGCAAGCCTTGAAGCCAGCGTCACACAAGCCTGCCAGCGCATAGCGCCCACCTGGCCGCTGGACCAGTTTATTGCTGTCAACCCGTACTGGGGTTTTGTAGAGCAACCCATTGTGGAGGTAGCCAGACAGCTGAGCCAGCTGTCTGGAACTCCAATGGTCATGCCGCGTTCTTTTTACAAAGCTGAATGGCAAGCTGGCCGTTTGACGCAGGCAGATTTGCAGGCTGCCATTGACGCTGCCAAAGCTGATTGCAAAGTCAATGAACTGATCGATAGCCTGGATGCTGACAGACAGGTCGCAGCAAAGCAGCCGCTGGTCACCACGCTGGCTGACAGCCAGCGCGACCTGACACATTCAATGGCGTGGGTGGACTTTGTCACCCACCAGATCAGCCAGCACTGCGCCGCCTACTTTGATGTCAGCCAGGCCGCGTGGAATCCTGAGCGTGTCGGCCTGTACGCCAGTTGGGCCAGGCAACTGGCCAACGATCACAGCACAGCCTTGCTGATGGGCTACACGGGTTTTAGCCAGAAAGCTGCTGCACTGCCGCAAAACCCGCGCGACTTGATTGTGGTCGCAACCCAG
>JANPIQ010000110.1:0-2603 GCA_031425075.1 Sphingomonadales bacterium | reverse complement strand
CCAGTAAAATTGGGCACCGACAGGGGCTGCAAGGACACTCACCGCCAAACACAACGCGGCCTTTCCGAACACCATAACGCGAACCCGATCCATCAAACTTGCAACGACGATAGCCTTAGCCTGTTAACCACAGATGGACAGACGAAAAAGGGCCGCCCGGTCACCCGGACGGCCCCTTTGGTCGAAAAACACAGCCTCGGCGAATTACATCGCGTTGGTCATGTTGCCCGTTGCGTTCATCGCGCCGTCGGTTGCGTTCATGGCGTTCATGGCGTTCATATCGGTCATGTTGCCCGTGGTGGTTGCGGCGTCCATGTTGGTCATCGAATCGTTGGTCGTGCCTTCCATGGCATCGGCAGCATTCATTTCGGTGACGGCGGCATTGTCGGTGGTGGCAGTTTCGCTGCCGCCGCAAGCGGCGAGCGTGAGCGAAGCAGCGGCAATAGCCGAAAGTGTAACAATCTTGCGCATTTCGAAAACTCCCAAGGTGAAAGAGATCTGGACGGCGGATTGCCCTTAATACCCAAATCGTGGTGGAGATTAACGCAATTGCAACAAAGCCTCAAGCACTTTTTTTCGCGGTCCTGCTCAGCTGTGCGAGGAATCCGCCAAACGACGCGCGCAATTCAGAATCGAGCAATGACATGGGTGCGTCGACACCCAAACCTGCAAGACTTGTGACGGGAAATTCAGCAAGTCCGCAGGGCACGATACCGCCGAAATGCGTCAGATCGGTATCCACATTGATTGAAAATCCGTGAAGCGTCACCCATCGTTTGACACGAACGCCGATGGCACCGATTTTCGCCTCTTGCCCCCCGCGCGTATCGGTCCAGATGCCGACCCGCCCGTCTGCGCGCCGCGCCGAAACGCCCAGACGGTGGAGCGAATCGATCACCCAGCCTTCGAGCGCATGGACAAAACAACGAACATCGCGCCCGCGCGTGTTCAGATCGAGCATGACATAGCCCACCCGCTGCCCGGGTCCGTGATAGGTGTATCGCCCGCCGCGCCCCGCGGCAAAGACCGGAAAGCGCGTATCAAGAAGTTCGCGCGGATCGGCACTGGTGCCGGCGGTGTAGAGCGGCGGATGTTCGATCAGCCAGATCAACTCGCGCGCTTCGCCTGCAGCGATCGCGGCAACGCGGGCCTCCATCTGCGCAAATGCGTCGGGCCATTCAATAAGGCCGGCAGTCACGCGCCATTCGACGCCTTCTTCGCTATCTGCTTCCGTCATCGTTGTGGCCCTGCCATTGCCAGCCCGTCTTTCCAAGGGCATGACCTTACCAATCACCATCGCCTTACCAAGGTCGCCTTTCGCATGCGTTTGCCGGTTTCTAAAATCTGGGAAGACACGATGGCATTCGTGAAGGCCGAATGGGGGCTGCTTGTGCCTGTCAGTCTTGCGCTTTTGGGATTGAGCAACGCGGCATCGGACATCGCCGGAAACGCCATGGGGGCCGATGGCCCGGCCAACGGCCCCGGCTGGGCTGTGATGCTGTTCCTCGTTGCATTGGTCGTGTCGCAATACGGGCAGCTCGCGATCATCGCACTGGCGCTGACACCGGGCAGGAGCGTTGGCGAAGCGCTGGGCGTTGCGATGCGCCGCCTTCCCAAATTGATCGTGATCACGCTGATCTTGTCGCTGATCCTGCTCATTGCCGCAATTCCCCTTGCCGCGATCCTTGTCGCCAACGGGATCGACATGGGCACGCCAGCCACCCGGTTGCCGTTTTCGGTCACACTGGGTGTATTTCTGTTCATGGGTTTTATGGCTTGGCTGTTCGTCCGGTTACTGCCGATGAACGCGTTGCTGATCGATGCCGATCCGCCGATCGTCGCGACGATCAAACAGACCTTTGCCATGACGCGCGGCCATGCCACCATCCTGCTTGGCCTTTCGGCGCTGTATTTGCTGATCAGCCTCATTACAGCCGGGGCCGCGACCTTCGTGGTGGGCAGCGCGTTCGGGCTGCTGGGCCAATGGGCAGGTGCCGGATGGGCCGGTCCGTTGATGGGGGCGCTCGCCGGCGGCATGGTTGCCGCTGCGCTGGGCGCGATCTCGAACGTGTTCCTGACGCGCATCTATCGCAGGCTAAAGGTCTCGCCTCGATCGGAGATATAGGGCCCGGCATTGCTGCCGGACCCCGAATATCCTCGTTACGCCGCTTCGCGCAAATCGGCAATCTTGGCAGCGCCGCCGATACCGATCTTACGGGGCTTCATCGCCGCGGGCACTTCGCGGACAAGCTCGAGCGTGAGCAGCCCATCGGCCAGATCGGCGGCATCGACCCGCACGAAATCGGCGAGCTGAAAGCGCCGTTCGAACGCACGATTGGCGATGCCGTTATGGATCATCCGCCGCGTTTCACCCTCGGTTTCGCCCTTGCGACCTGTGACGGTCAGCAGGTTCTGATGCGAGGTAATGTCGATTTCATCGGCTTTGAACCCCGCGACAGCCAGCGTGATGCGATAGCGATCGTCGGCGATTTTCTCGATGTCGAACGGAGGGTAGTTTTCCGCGCCATTGCCATTGGCCTGCTCGAGATAATCGAACAGTCGGTCGAAACCGACAGTGGTGCGGCGGTAGGGAGTCCAGTCAA
>JANPIQ010000109.1:0-3375 GCA_031425075.1 Sphingomonadales bacterium | reverse complement strand
AAAGCCAAACACTATCACCAAAAAGAAGGAGATTGCCTGATGGCCAAGGACAAGAAATTCGCCAAGACCGACACCACCGAAAAGGTAACCAAGGCCGCCAAGGCCGCAGCCGAATCGGCCAAATCGACCGCCAAGCGCGCCGCCGAGCAACTGGCCGCCGCAGGCGAAGGCGCGCGCGAGGCCGCTTCGAAAGCGGCGGAAAACGCTGGCAAGATCAATATGACGGTGATCGATCAGGCCGAAGCCAACACCCGCGCCGCCTTTGCCGCAATGCGCGCCGCCGCCTCTGCCGGTTCGCTTTCAGGAATTGCAAAGGTTCAGGGCGATTATGTCAAGGAACAGGGCAAACGCTCGGTCGATCAGGCGCGTGAAATCGGCGATCTGATCGCGCAATTCGGTCGGGAAACGGTCGCCGCAGTGCGGAAAAAGTAAAGGCAAATCTAGACCGCGTTCAGATCATCGAGCGCGGTCTTCGCCATGGTTCGGCTCAACCCGTTGCAACAGCAACCTTGATCGACCGCCGCCAATGCCGCGCCGCGCCGCCTGCCATCCCGATACCGACGATCAGCATCGTCTGTTTCGCAGGGTCTTCAACAGCGGCCCCCTGCGCAGTTACAATTCGGATGCCGACGTTGCCATCGTCGGCGCGGAACCCGCCGCCAATGTAATTCTCTGCATATCGCAGCAGCGCCGTGGCCGCGTCGGTATTGACCAGAAAATTGCGCCGGAGTGCCAGGTCCGAAAAAACCAACTCAAGCATTGTCGCAGGATGATGAGATCACAGCTGCGGCGCGCACACTCAGCCCAAACTGGCGCGCAGCATCCAGGCGTTTTCCTCGTGGACGCCGATCCGTGAGACCAGCATGTCGTTGGTAAAGGGGTCGTTTGCTTCTTCGGCAATTTCGGCAAACTCGGCCATGCGGCGCGCGACGGTTTCATTATCGGCGACAAGTTCGGCGATCATCTCGGGGGTCGGCTTATGCGGCGCATCATTGTCAATTACCGTCAACGTGCGAAACGCCTCATTGCCGGTAGGCGCAAGCATCCCGAGCGCGCGAATGCGTTCAGCAATCGCATCTGCCGCTGTATGAAGTTCGTTATATTGTGCGTCGGTCAATTTGTGCAGGCCATAAAAATTGGCCCCCTGTACGTTCCAATGCACCCCAAGCGTCTTGGCATAGAGCGTGTAACTGTCCGCCACAGCCTTCATCAGTGCTTCGGCGACGGGCGCGCGATCAGCCTTGTCGACGCTGATATTGGCGGTGGTGCCATCGGTTTCGGCTTTGCTGCCATCGTCCTGGTCGGCCATGAGAATATCCCCTGTCTGTTTCAGACACAGCAACGTCCGACCGGGCAACCGGTTCCCTCAATAGGTTCCGGCATGGAAAAAGCCCCGCCCGCACAGCGTGCAGACGGGGCCCTATCCTCGTGATCGCACCGGGGCCGTCCCCCGGGGTGCGCGGCTATTCCTCGACGTCGGCTGCCACAGGCTCAACTGCCTTCGCCGGAGCGACTGGCTTGGCTGCTTCTTCGATGCTCTTCTGCCATTCGCGCTGCTGGACGCGGAGGGCGGCATCGCGGCTTGTGGCCGTGACGCGAAGCCGGTTCATGCCCGCGCCGGTGCCTGCCGGGATCAACCGCCCGACGATGACGTTTTCCTTCAGGCCGATCAACTCGTCCTTCTTTCCCTCGACCGCCGCCTGCGTGAGCACGCGGGTGGTTTCTTGGAACGATGCTGCCGAAATGAACGACCGCGTCTGCAACGATGCCTTGGTGATGCCAAGCAGGATCGGTTTGCCCTGTGCAGGCTCACCACCAATCGCCAGAATCTTGTCGTTGATCTCGATCATTTCTTCGCGATCGACCTGTTCGGCAGGCAGCAACGTCGTGTCGCCGGCGTGGGTGATCTCGACCTTTTGCAGCATCTGGCGGACAATCGTTTCGATGTGCTTGTCGTTGATCTTCACGCCCTGGAGACGATAGACTTCCTGGATTTCGGCAACGAGGAATTCGGCGAGCGGCTCGATCCCCATCACTTCCAGAATGTCATGCGGATTGGGCGATCCGGCGACGAGATTGTCGCCGCGCTTGACATAATCGCCTTCCTGAACGTCGATCACCTTCGACTTGGGGATCAGATACTCGACGAGTTCGCCGCCATCCTCGGGCTGGATGCCGATCTTGCGCTTCGCCTTGTAATCCTTGCCGAACACGACCCGGCCCGAAACCCGCGCGATGATCGCGTTTTCCTTGGGGATACGCGCTTCGAACAGCTCGGCAACACGCGGCAGACCCCCTGTAATGTCGCGCGTCTTGGCCGCTTCGCGCGACACGCGGGCGAGAATATCGCCCGGAGCCACCTTGGCACCGTCTTCGACCGACAGCATCGCACCGACGGCAAGCATGTAACGACCCGCCTCGCCTGAATCATTGTCGAGCAGGGTGAGCCGCGGCCGCAAATCGACCTTCGACCGGCCGGGACGGAATTCGGTCACGACCTTTTGCGAAATCCCAGTCGCTTCATCGGTCTGTTCGGTGAGCGTCTGCCCCTCGACCAGATCCTGATACTTCACGATCCCCGGATTTTCGGTGATGACCGGCATGGTGAACGGATCCCATTCCGCAATCCGGTCGCCCTTCTGGACCTTCGCCCCATCGGCAAACAGCACATAGGCACCGTAAGGCAGCCGATCCGCCGAACGCTCGCGGCCATCGCTATCGACAATCGCAATTTCACCGTTGCGCGACAGCGAAACCGTGCGGCCATTCTTGTCGACGATCGTCCGCAAATCGCGATATTCCATCACGCCGTCGGAAACGGCTTCCTGGCTCGACTGTTCGTTGAGCTGCGCTGCACCGCCGATGTGGAAGGTCCGCATCGTCAGCTGCGTGCCGGGTTCACCGATCGACTGCGCTGCAATCACGCCAACGGCTTCGCCCATGTTGACAGGCGTCCCGCGGGCCAGATCGCGGCCATAGCATTTCCCGCAGACACCCATCCGCGTTTCGCATACCAGCGGCGAACGGATCTTGACCGATTGCGTGCCGAGCGCTTCGATGACGAGGATATCGGCCTCATCGAGCAAGGTGCCCGTCGGGATCACCGTTTCATTGGTCTTGGGATCGGCGATATCCTCCGCGGTTGTCCGCCCGAGAATACGCTCACCCAGCGAGGCAATCGTCGCCCCGCCCTGCACGATTGCCTTCATCAGCAACGCGCGTTCGGTGCCGCAATCTTCCTCGATCACGGTGCAATCCTGGCTGACATCGACCAGACGCCGCGTCAGATAGCCCGAGTTGGCGGTCTTGAGCGCGGTATCGGCGAGACCCTTACGAGCGCCGTGCGTCGAATTGAAATACTCAAGAACCGTCAGC
>JANPIQ010000108.1:0-5038 GCA_031425075.1 Sphingomonadales bacterium | reverse complement strand
CCGTAGCGTTAGCGAAGGCGGGTGGTGAAGGGGCAATGGCGCGATTTATCCTATGCAATTCCCTGTTCGTTCTTGACATTGTGGCAGGGTTCTGCCTAACACGCCGCCATGTCCGGATGCGCATTGCACTTCGGGCAGGCCTGTTCGGGCAGATGCGGATTGCCGGTTTTCTAGACGCTGGTGCACTCGCTTTCTGACAGAACCGGGCTTCGGGTTGGGGATTGGGGGGCTTTGTCGCTTTCTGGTCCCGACACAGCCGCCGCACGGTGGATGGCATTGGCCGTGCAGGTGCCCGGGGTCCGTCAGCATGGACAATGGCTTGGCCGTAACGCGCGATGACGGGGCGGCCAGCGGCGGGGTGGAAAGGGCACGGTGTTCGGGCGGAACGCGACTTCGGTTGCCAGCGCCTCGGGAGGTGGGTTTTCGGACACACCGTTTGTACCGCACTGCACTTCCCGTCCCGACGTCACAGAAATCGTCGTACGGCGTCATGTGACTTCCCTTACGGGCCTGTCCGACACCCTGGCACCGGGGCCAGTCCCGGCGAGACCTGCTCCCCCACGCGGCGCACCCCTGTGCGGACCGCGGGTTTGTCGTGGCTGGCATTGGGGTGAACCTGCGCCGATAGCTCAGGCCACAGCCAATTCGTGCGGCGTCGAACGCGTCGATTATAACATGACCGGCGGCAGTGCTCGGCCCGTCACGGCAAAGCTGCGCCGTGGATCAATGCTTCGCTCGCTGGCCGTGCTTGCGCGTAGGTGATCTAGCACAGCTAAATCATGCCGCGCCGTACAATGGTGCCGCCTATAGGATTCGAACCTACGACCCCCGCATTACGAATGCGATGCTCTACCAACTGAGCTAAGGCGGCATTAGAAGCCGAGCGCTTACCAGTGGCCGCGCACCGGCACAAGCCGGTTTGGCGCGGTCACGCCCACTTGGCCCAACACCAGCGCCTCCTTAACCAAACGTCAACCATATCGGTGCATTGTCCGGCTTCATGATTTTCACCAAGGCTTTGGGGGCTTTGACGATGGACGGCACTGGCAGTTTTTCACCGGCAGACGAATATGGCGCTAGCACGGTCGATGGCGGGATCGACCCACCCGCCAATATCGGCAGCGACGAACGCCGGATGCATGTTCGTGCATATAATTATTGGGTATCGCTTCTCGAAGGCCGCGCCTATCCGTCGATCGAGGATCTCGCGCCGGAAAACCTCAGCGATTTCGGCCCGCATTCGGTGCTGCTCGATTTCACCAGCGGCGTTGAAAATCCGGCAATTGCGTTTCTGGGCCATTCGCTGCGCGATGAATGCGATTTGCCAACCGGCGCGTTCTCGGTCGCCGATATTCCCAGCCGGTCGTTGCTATCGCGGCTGACCGATCATTACCTTCAGATCATCGCCAACCGGTCACCGATCGGGTTCGAGGCCGAATTTGTCAACGATCGCGGCAACAACACCATGTATCGCGGCATATTGATGCCGTTTTCGTCGGACGATGACACGATCGACTTCATCTATGGCGTGATCAACTGGAAAGAAGTTGCCGACAAGACGATGACCGATGCGCTGGCCGACGAAGTCGAACGCGCACTGGCCGCCGCGCCCAAACACCGCGCCGAACCTGTTCCGGTGTGGGCAGACGGGCCGAGCCGCGAAACCGATATCGATCGGCGTCGCGTACGTCCGGTCGAAAGTCTCGATGACGAGGCCGACGCCGCCGCGGTCGACCTGCCGCAGCCCGAAAGCCTGAGCGACTGGCTTGCCGCGGCGCGGTCATCTGCCGAAGATGCAATCCGCGCCGATGCGCGCAGCCGCACCTACCTCTATCGCGCCCTGTCGCTTGCCTATGATTTCTCGCTCGTTGCGGCGGCCCGGCCCGAAGACTATGCCGAACTGCTGGCCGATAGCGGGATTGTCGAACAGGCGCGCGCACCGATGACGCCGGTCGTGAAGCTGGTCTTTGGCATTGGCTATGACAAGACCCGGCTTGCAGAATATGCATTGTCGCTTGCCCATGCGCACCGGCTTGGCCTCGGCGTCGGCGAACTGCAGCCTTATATCGAAAGCCATGCTGGCGGACTGAAAGGCCTTGTCGTCACCGAACGCGGCGAACGGCGCCCCGCACCGCGCGTGACCCGCGCCGATGATTCGGCGCGCACCCGCGCCCGCGCCATCGCACCAAAGGCAATTGTCGAAATGCCAGGCGATGACGAATTCGTCATTCTGGTCGCCCGCCGGATCGACGCAGGCCATGTCGCAGTCGTCGGCCAGGTCGACGGCAACGCCAATCTGGTCGAAAAGGCGCTTCGCAACTTCTCCTGATCGCACGCCCCGGGGTTGAGCAACACGGCGCCAGCGCGCATAAGGCCGCCTTCATGAGCGAGGGCGAACACCGCCCCGAACCTTGCAGGCGGAGCGCAATGGCGTCCACATCATCACAGACCCATGTTTCTGCGGATCGCATGATCGCGCGGCTTGCGAAAGTCTTGGTCGCGGGCAGTCTGCCTGGCGAAATCGAAGGCTTCGGACCTGCCGCGCGCCGCGATGCCGCTGCCTTTGCGCTGTCCGCGCTCGAAACCCGCAAGGGCGCGCGCGGCACGATCGCGATCGGCACCTTCGCCGATGCGCAAGGGCGAAGGAGGATGCGGATCGCGGTGGTCAATCCCGATATGCCGTTCCTCGTCGATTCGGTGGCGGCAGTGATCACGTCGCACGGGCTGGTGATCGAACGTCTGCTGCACCCTGTCGTGGCAGTAAGCCGCGATGCCACCGGCACAATGACCGGGCTGGCGAAGGGCGACGCGAGCGAATCGCTGATCTATCTCGAAACCGATCGTGCTGATGCCAAGGTGCGCGTGGCGATCCGCGAAGAACTCGAACGAAGCCTCGCCGATGTCCGCGATGCCGTAGCCGATTGGCCGCGTTTGCGCGAAGCCATGCGCACCGATGCAGCCGCGCTGGGGAACAGCGAACATGGCGCGTTGCTTGGCTGGTTCGCCGACAATCATTTCACGCTGCTCGGCCATCTGGCAACCGATGCGAATGCGGCGCCGCTTGGCCTTGCCAGGCGCGATGCAGACGCTTTGCTGTCACTGTCAGCGCGCGAATCTGCGCTCGCCTGGTTCAGAAAAGGCGGCGACGTGCTGATCGTGAAATCGAACCGGATATCGACTGTTCACCGGCGGGTGCCGCTCGATCTCGTCATCGCACCGACCCGCACTGGCAAGACGGTTTCGGGCTTGTCGATCCATGCCGGGTTGTGGACCAGCGCCGCGCTGTCCGAAACGCCAGAGAATGTTCCTGTGCTGCGCGCACGGCTCGCCGCGCTCCAGCAAAAGTTCGATTTTGCATCGTCGAGCCATTCGGGAAAGGCGCTGGCGCATGCCGTTGCCAGCCTGCCACACGATATCGCGATCAGCGTTTCGGAAAGCGCGCTCGAACCGTTGACACTGGCGGCGATGTCGATTGCGGACCGACCCCGCCCGGCAGTCGAAATGCTGGCCGCCCCGCTCGGCCGGCACCTGTTCGCGTTCGTCTGGTTGCCGCGCGACGAACTGACAACGGCGAGGCGGATCGCCATTGCAGACATGATCGGCGGCCCGGCCAACGCACCGTTGCTCAGCTGGTCTATCGATCTTGGCGATGGCGATACCGCGCTGATCCGCTATACCTTCGACCTGCGGCAAAGCGGGACGATGCCCGATGCGGCTGCGATCGACGCGCAATTGCAGGCGATGGTGCGTGGCTGGCCCGAAGCGGTCGAAGTCAGCCTCACCGCGATGGGCGATGCGGGCAATGCCACCCGGCTGGCGCTGCGTTATGCCGAGGCGTTTCCGCCTGCCTATCGTTCGGGCGCGGGCCCCGATGAGGCGGCACGCGATGTGATCCGGCTCAATGCGCTTGCCGATGCGGGCAGCCGCCAGGTGCGCTTTTATCGCAATGCCGAAGATGGGCCCGAAACAATCCGGCTGAAGATTTACAGCCTCGTGCCGCTGATCCTGTCCGATGCCGTGCCGAGCCTTGAAAATTTCGGTTTTCGTGCGGTCGAGGAATTGTCGACGACATTGAGCGGCGGTCTGGGCCATGTTCAACGGTTCGTGCTGCTGACGCCGGGCGTCGATGCCGCGCTGGTTTTGAAGTCGCGCGAAGCGCTCGAGATGGCGCTGGCACAAGTGCTCGAAGGCACTGCCGAAAATGACGAGTTCAACCAGCTGATTCTCGCGCTGGGGCTTTCGCTGTTCGATGCTACGCTATTTCGCGCGCTGTTCCGCTATCTCCGCCAGATCGGGGTCAGTTACGGCCTGGTGACCGTGGTTGCCGCGCTGCGCAATGCGCCCGAAATCGCCCGCGCGCTGGCAAAGCTGTTTGCGCAGCGGTTCAATCCGGCAGCAAAGAGCAGCACCGATCATGATGCCGCGATCACGCGCCTGCTCGGCCAGGTTGCCGCGATCGACGATGACCGTATTTTGCGGCTGTTCCGTTCGGTGATCCGCGCGACGCTGCGCACCAATGCTTTTGCACCCGCCGCACGTGAGGCGCTGGCATTCAAGATCGACAGTGCGGGCGTCCCCGGCCTCCCCGCCCCTGTGCCGTGGCGCGAAATTTTCGTCTATTCGCCGCGCATTGAGGGCATCCACCTTCGCGCTGGCCCGGTTGCGCGCGGCGGGCTGCGCTGGTCCGATCGGCGCGACGATTTCCGCACCGAAATCCTGGGGCTGATGAAGGCACAGCGCGTCAAGAATGCCGTCATCGTGCCGACAGGGGCAAAGGGCGGCTTTTATCCCAAGATGCTGCCCGATCCTGCCAATCGCGAGGCTTGGCTGACAGAGGGCACCGAAAGCTATCGCATCTTCATCCGCAGCCTGCTCTCGATCACCGATAATCTGGCAGGTGGGAAGGTGGCCAAACCTGCAGATGTGATCTGCCATGATGGCGACGATCCGTATTTCGTCGTGGCCGCCGACAAGGGCACCGCGACTTGTTCGGATGTTGCCCACGCCCTTGCTTTGGCCCGCGGCTTCTGGCTTGGCG
>JANPIQ010000107.1:0-2617 GCA_031425075.1 Sphingomonadales bacterium | reverse complement strand
CTATAGCCTCGCCTTTACCTCGGCCAACAGCATTGCGCCTGCCTATATCGGCGGGTTCGACAAGCTGTTCCTTCAGGGTGTCACGGCAGGCACCTTTGCGGCGACATTTTCGAACAATGTCTACATCCCCGAATATGCGTTCGTCGTTTTCCAGATGACGTTTGCGTGCATCACGCCTGCGCTGATCGTTGGCGCCTTTGCCGAACGGATCAAGTTCAGCAGCCTAATGATCTTCACCGTCCTGTGGCTCACGATCGTCTATTTCCCGATCGCGCACATGGTCTGGTATTGGGCAGGCCCGGACTTTCTGCCCGACGCGCCGACCGACGCTGGCCTGCTGTGGGGCATGGGCGCGCTCGATTTCGCAGGTGGTACCGTGGTCCACATCAATGCGGGTATCGCAGGCCTTGTCGGCTGCCTGATCGTCGGCAAGCGGATTGGCCATGGCAAGGAAGCCACCCCGCCGCATTCGCTGACCATGACGATGATCGGTGCCAGCCTTCTCTGGGTCGGCTGGTTCGGCTTCAACGCAGGGTCGAACCTGGAATCGAACGGCATCGCCGCGCTGACCTTCCTCAACACCTTCGTCGCCACGGCGGCAGCTGCGATAAGCTGGGCGATTGTCGAACAGATCAAACACGGCAAGCCATCGATGCTGGGTGCCGCTTCGGGGGCTGTCGCAGGTCTGGTCGCCATCACCCCGGCAAGCGGATTTGCCGCCCCGATGACCGCGATCCTGCTGGGCCTTGTGGTCTCGCCGGTCTGCTACATTTTCTGCTCGACCATCAAGAATGCGCTGAAATATGACGATACGCTCGACGTGTTCGGCATCCATTGCGTCGGCGGGATCGTCGGCGCGCTGGGCACGGCGATCGTCGCGGCCCCAGCTCTCGGCGGGCAGGGCTATTTCGACTACACCGTATTTCCAGCCGTCGCGATTTCGGCTGAGGATTACAGCATTGCAGGCCAGTTGATCACGCAGCTCAAAGCCGTGCTGCTGACTCTCGCCTGGTCGGGTATCGGGTCGGCTGCGATCTTCCTTCTGCTCAAGGCGACGCTAGGCCTACGCCCGAGCGAGGATGCTGAGCGCGAAGGGCTCGACCTCTCGAGCCACGGAGAACGTGCCTATAACTCATAGGAAGTGCGACAGAAAAAGGGGCAACCGAGTTTTTCGGATCGACGCACGACCAAAACAAAACACCAGCTTGGGGGCCGCCCGCTTTCCTCTCCCAAAAAGAGGCGGCCCCCTCCCCAGGTTCCTCCTGCGAACCACCCTGGCCGGTGCAGCAATGCACCGGCCTTTTTTAGTTCGATGCCAATACGTTAAGCGCAAATTAGCTGCATTTGTTGTCACCATGGCCAGCGATGGCGGGCCAATGGCGAGGGCATGTCATTGCTCTCGCTCAAATTCACTCAAGCCCTTGCGCAAGGCCGCCGCAGAGTGCCCTTGCCCGACACGCGCGAGCGGTTGCTGGTATCGCTGCTTAAAAAGCGCGCAACGGCGCACGCAATAGGTGCCGACGAACTCGAAGCAATCCTCCGCGACCAGATTCGTTGGGCAATGCCAACGATGGATGCAGAGGGTGGGCGCCAAGTTCGCCAAGGATAATCTGTCGTCTCCGGTAACGTCTTCGTATCTCCGCTAGATACTACCGCCCCCACTTCTTTTGCGATTTCCCGTATCGCAGCTTCCGCGTCCCCGGCTTGCCCTCGTTGCTCCGGCCCATCGTCGGTGCTTTATGCTCGGCGCCCGGAAGGCCAAGTTCCTCGCGTTCGAGGCTGCGGATTTCGTCACGGATGCGGCCCGCTTCTTCGAATTCGAGGTCGGCGGCTGCCTTGCGCATCTTCTTTTCAAGGTCTTCGACATAAGCGCGCAGATTGTGGCCGACGAGGTTGTTCGAACCTTCGGCATCGATCTCGACGAGCACCGAATCGCGATTGGACGTATCGGCCACGATGTCGTGAATATTGCGCTTGATGCTTTCGGGAGTAATTCCGTGTTCGCGGTTATACGCCTCCTGCTTTTCGCGTCGTCGCCCGGTTTCGTTGAGCGCGCGTTCCATGCTGCCGGTCATCCGGTCGGCATAGAGGATCACCCGGCCATCGACGTTGCGTGCGGCGCGACCGATCGTCTGGATCAGCGACGTTTCGCTCCGCAAAAAACCTTCCTTGTCGGCATCGAGGATCGCCACCAGTCCGCATTCGGGAATGTCGAGGCCTTCGCGCAACAGGTTGATGCCGACAAGCACGTCGTACACCCCCAGCCGCAAATCGCGGATCAATTCGATCCGCTCCAGCGTTTCCACATCCGAGTGCATGTAACGGACGCGCAACCCCGCTTCGTGCATGAACTCGGTCAAATCCTCGGCCATCCGCTTGGTCAGCGTAGTGACAAGCGTGCGGTATCCCGCCTGCGCGGTTTTGCGGCATTCCTCGATGCAGTCCTGCACCTGGTCCTCGACAGGCTTGATCTCGACTGGCGGATCGATGAGGCCGGTTGGGCGGATCACCTGTTCGGCGAACACGCCGCCAGTCTGTTCCATCTCCCAATTACCTGGCGTGGCCGATACCGACACCGTTTGCGGGCGCATCGCATCCCATTCGTTGAAGCGCAGCG
>JANPIQ010000106.1:0-9317 GCA_031425075.1 Sphingomonadales bacterium | reverse complement strand
GGGGTGCTAGGTTCGCACACACCCACCCCGTCGCTCCGCGCCACCCCCCCCCGCGGGTGGGGAGAGGAGATTGAAATGCCCCTACACTTCGAACTCGTGACCCCTGAAAAGCTCTTCCGCAGCGGCGATGTCCATATGGTGGTCGTGCCCGGCGCCGAAGGCGATTTCGGTGTCCTCGAAGGCCATGCACCGATGATGTCCACCCTGCGCGACGACGCCGCTATAGAGATTTACGCGACGGCGGGAGCGGCGCCCGAACGGCTGACGATTTCGGGCGGGTTTGCCGAGGTAAATGACACAGGGCTGACGATCCTGGCCGAAAGCGCGGGCTAGGCAGCAGCAGGCGCCGAGGAGGCCGCCGATACGAAATCTAAAGTCTTTGCGCCGATGATCGGGCGCACGTTATGACGCCCGCTATCCGATACCCCTCGATCCAGATCGCGCGCGCGATGGCTGCGCTGGCCGTGGTCGTCACGCACAGTCAGGCGCTTCCCGAAGCATTGGGCATTGCGCATTACAGCCATGGCTTATGGTCGTTCGGCCAGGCAGGCGTCGATATTTTCTTCATCATCAGCGGGTTCATCATCGCGTCGGTGTTGCAAAAGCCGCAGACTGTCGGGCAGTTTGTCGCGCGACGCAGTTTGCGGATCCTCCCATTTTATTGGGGCTTCACGCTGGTCTGGGCAGTTATCCTCTTGACCGGGTTCGATGCGCCGCCGGGCAGCAGCGATCTTGTTGCGTCGTTTGCCGTCTTGCCGCAGGATGTTGTGCCGGTGCTGGGCGTCGGCTGGTCGCTCGAACACGAGCTTATCTTCTATGCAATTGTCGCGTTGCTCGTCTGGATTGGGCGAGCCGATGCGATGCTGGGCGTGATGGCTGTGTTTGCAGCAGCCAGTCTTATTGCGCACATCGCGCTGCAGCGCGCGGTCGATAGCGGAGTGATTGGCCACATCCTGTCGCTTTACCATGTGCAGTTTCTGGTCGGCGTCGCGCTGTTCCGGTGGCAGTCGAAACTTGTCGATTTGCCTTGGAAATCCACGATACTCCTCGGTGCGATCCTGTTTCCGCTCGCCGCAGCATTGCTCCACATTCTCTACAATTCAGCCGTTCCGGCGCAACCGGTCGGTATTCTCGGCATTGCCCGCGTGGTGCTCTGGGGCGTGGCGGGGGCGCTCGTGCTCGCCGGGCTTCTGGCGTGCGAGGCGCAGCAGCCCGACGTGATGCGCACTGCGCCGGCGCGAGGGATGATCCTGATCGGCGGCGCATCCTATGTGCTTTACTTGTCGCATCCGATCGTCATTGCGCTCGTGGGCCTGGCATTAAGACCTGTTTGGCCTGTCGTTTGGCCGCCGCACCTTGCCGAGGCCATTGCGATCGCCGCAGCGCTTGGCTTTGCGCTCGTGTTCTACCGCTGGATCGAAGAGCCGATGTTGGCCCGGCTGAGCAGGCTTGCCGATGCCGTGTCAGGCGGCACAACGCCGCGAGTCCGCGTGCCGCAATGATCGTGATCAATCGCCCTTGCGGCCGGTCGCCTCGACCCGCGCGACCACATCAGCTTTCACCGCAGGGGTCACGAACTTGGCGATATCGCCGCCATAAATCGCAATCTCCTTCACGAGCTTCGAGGCAATTGGCTGGAGCGAAACGTCGGCCATGAGGAAAATGGTTTCGATCTTTGGGTTCAGCTGTCGGTTCATGCCCGTAAGCTGATACTCATATTCGAAATCAGTCACGCCGCGAATGCCGCGGATGACGATGGCCGCACCTTGGCTTTCTGCAAAATCCATCAGCAGCGAATTGAATCCGACAACCGATATGCTGGCATCGCCGATCGATGCCACTTCGCGCATGACCATCGCGATGCGTTCATCATCGTTGAACATCGGCGATTTGGCGATGTTGGTCGTGACGCCGATGATCAGCCGGTCGACGAGCCGCGCACCGCGTCGGATCACGTCCATGTGGCCTAACGTGATAGGATCGAATGTCCCGGGGTAGACGCCCACGCGCTCGGCGTTTGTGCCCATATCAGTGCGTCCTTTCGATCGTGAAACGTGCAATCGCCCTTAACAGATCAGCTTCGCTGCCAAAGCTGCCAAGATGCGCGATCGCCTGATCGACTAGCGCCTGCGCCTGCAATCGCGCGCGATCGGGACCGAGCAGCGAAAGGAAGGTCGCCTTGCCCTGCGCTTCGTCCTTGCGCAACGCCTTCCCCGCCAGGCCTGCATCGCCTTCGGCATCGAGCAGATCGTCGGCGATCTGGAATGCCAAACCCACGTCGCGCGCATACCCGCGCAAAGGCGAACGTCCTTCATGCGGCAGCCGCCCCATGATCGCGCCGGCCTCAAGGCAAAACCCGATCAGTGCACCGGTTTTCAACTGCTGAAGCCGGGTGACGGTTGGCAGATCGAAGGTTTGGCCATCGGCTTCGAGATCCATCATCTGCCCCCCTGCCATGCCATCAGGACCGCTTGCGCGTGCCAGTTCTAACATCAGTTCGGAGCGGACGAACGGATCGGCATGGGTGGCTTCGTCGGCCAGGATGTCGAAAGCCAGTGCGTGAAGCGAATCTCCCGCAAGGATCGCGGTGGCCTCATCGAACGCCTTGTGAAGCGTTGGCTTGCCATGGCGAAGATCGTCATTGTCCATCGCGGGCAAATCGTCATGAACAAGGCTATAGACATGGATTGCCTCAATGGCAGTCGCGACACGCAAGGCTGCCGCTTCATCGACATTGAAAAGGCGGCATGATGCCACAACGAGCAACGGGCGCATCCGTTTGCCACCGCCTATTGCCGCATAGCGCATCGCCTCGAACAGCCGCGCACGCGGATCGGCGGGGACGGGCAGCAGCAGATCGAATTGGCGATCCATGTCGCGCGCTATTTGCGCAAGCGCCATCTCAAGTTCCGGTGCAGCCCCCATTGCGGCGATCACCCCAAATCGAACGGGCGTGTGCCCTGTGGCTGGCCATCGGCACCAAGGCTGATCGCCTCGATCCGCATTTGCGCATCCTTCAGCCGCGCTTCGCATTGCGCACGCAATTTGTCGCCTTCGGTATACAGCGTGATCGCGCCGTCGAGCGGGACATCGCCTGATTCCAGCTGCGCAACGATCGATTCGAGGCGCTTCAGCGCGTCTTCGAACGAAAGGGTAGAAACGTCTTCGGTCATGGCGAAGGCTTGTGGCGGCGGGCGCGGCAGCGGTCAAGGCTGCCACGCGAGCGAATGATTGCGAAGTTTGGTGTCGGTATCAAGTAGTTGGAGCCGCTCGACTCGACAGATCAAAAGGAGATTTCCTTCGAAAGGATCGTTGGTGCCGGGTTAGGTGTCACCGGAGTGACGGCATAGGCGGATGTTACTGCCAGCACGGGCAATTGGTCACCACCATCCGCTCGCCTTATGCGGCCATGCTGCCAAATTCGCTGATGCGGTTCCCGAACTGCTTGATCGGGACTTGGATTTTCGTGCCCCCGGAGGCCAGCTGTCAACGCAACGCCATTCCAACCGCCTGCTCGAGATCGGCCAGCGCCTGATCTTCGCTTGTCACTTTGATCGCGTGCATGCCGAGGGCTGCAGCAGGTTTGCAGTTGATTCCCAGATCGTCGAGGTAGACGCAGTCTTCAGGGGCAAGGCCAAGTGCATCGCACATCATCGTGTAGATGCGCGGATAGGGCTTGCGGATTCCGGCTTTTGAACTTTCGATGATGTGTTCGAACCGCGCCATCGCATCGGCGACCGCATCGGCCGCGCCAGCGCTGCTTGCCATGCCCGGTCCTTCGCCCGACGGCACGTTGTTGGTGATGCAGCCAAGACGGAAGCCGGCGGCCTTCAGGGCGTCCATCGCCCTGACCATGCGCGGCCGCACAGGCCCCGACAGCAGCGCCAGCACGTCGCGTCCGGCAATGTCATACCCCAGTGCTGCGGCTTCTGCAGCAAACAGGGCATCGAACTTCGCGGCATCGATTTCGGCACGCTCGAACCGCGCCCAAGCGTTACCATCGGGATCGGCGGCGTTGATCGTCCGGATGATGTTGGCGGGCAGTCCTTTTTCGGCTTCATACACGGCAAATGCGTCAAACGGCGATGAGGTGATCACCCCGCCGAAATCGAAAATGACTGCGCAAACTGCCATGGTTGTTCCTCTGCTGACACAGGACCTCAGACCCCCGGTGCTGGCATCCCGTGACTTGGAGATTAGTTGCCGTCAATCGGCGATCGGGTAAGGTTTTGCTAACCATATCGGCCTAGCCCTTTCTTATGCGAACGCGTTCTGATTATCCCGCCGAACGTCAAGCGCCGCAGCTGCCTGTGGAATCGTTTCGCCAGGTGCTGCTCTATTCGGCGCTGATCACGCTTCTTGCCACAGCGGCCCCCTTGCTGGTGGTTGTCGCCATCGTCAGCCAGTTCGACGGCATGACGACAGACGACCTTGTCAAAACCCTTGCCATCGCCGGGGCGATCCCGCTGCTGATCACACCGCCAATTGCGTTTTTTGCCATGAACCTGTTTCGCATGGTGACGTTGACGATCAAACGCGTCGATGATCACGTCCGATTCGACGCCATGACGGGATTGCTGAATCGCAGCCATTTTCTCGATCAGGTCCGCGCGTGTTCCAGTGGCGGCGCTGTACTCGTTGTCGATGCCGATCATTTCAAGTCGGTCAACGATCGATTCGGCCATGACGTGGGAGATACAGCGCTGAAAGTGATTTCCCAGCGCATCCGCGACATCGTGGGATCGGACGGCATTGCCGGGAGGCTGGGTGGAGAGGAATTCGGCGTCTATCTACCGAGTTGGTCGATCGCGCAGGCGGCTGTCGTTGCAGACGCGATCTGTGCTCATGTCCGCGCCTATGTCGACAATCGTACAGGGCATGATCTGCGGTTGACAGTCAGCGTCGGGGGCGCAGAGCACCGCGCCAATGCGATGATCCGCGATGCGCTGAAGATCGCCGACGAGCGACTTTATGTGGCGAAGTCGGAAGGGAGAGACCGCTCTGTTCTGGTCGATCGTGCAAGACGGGCAATCGCTCAGGCGGCGTGATACCAACGCACTCCATCAATCGTTTCCCGGATTGCGCGGCCTTCGCATTCGAGCCGTTTGAAATGTGCCATCGCCTCACCGCTGGCCAGTTCACGCGCATCAGGGCCGATCGCGCGGTTGAACAGCAGCGGAAACGCGTCGATCACACGCATCGGCTCTTTGCCAATCGCGGCCACGACGCGATCAAGCCGCCCGCGATGTTCGTCACGCAGCGCAGTCAGCCGGGTATGAAGCCCCTTGAACGGTTCGCCATGCGCAGGACACACGAGGAGATCGGCAGGCAATTGGTTGAGCAGCTTGCCGATCGAATCAAGCCATTCACCCAGTGGGTCCGCCTCAGGTTCGGTTACCAGTACAGACACGTTCGAGCTGATCCGTGGCAGCACCTGATCGCCCGAGATCATCACGCCATCGATTTCGTTGACAAGACAGGCATGTTCGGGACTGTGGCCTGACCCGACCACAACCTGCCAGCGGTGTCGGCCCAGTTCGAGCACTTCGCCATCGTGCAACCGCCGGTAAGACAGTGGCAGCTCGAACACCATCCGCGCAAATCGGCCCCAGCCGCGCGATTTCATTTCGGTCAGGACATCTTCGTCCCAGCCCGCCGCGCGCTGGAGCGCAATCAGCGCCTCGGGCGCTTGCTCGCGCGTGTCCCCCGTAAGCATTCGCGCGGTCAGCCATTCGCCGCGCGTCATCCACAGTTCGGCATCAAATTTTTTACACAGCCAGCCCGCAAGGCCAATATGATCGGGGTGAAGATGGGTGCAGATCACGCGCGCGACGGTTTCGCCCTTAAGATCGCTGTCGAACAAAGCCTTCCACGCATCGCTGCACAGCGTCAGCAACATACCGGTATCGACTGGTGCAAACCCGACTTCATCGTCAAGAAGCCAGCTGTTGATGTGCCCCAGCGACCCGGGCATCGGGATCCGCGCCCAGCGCACACTCGGAGCGATCCGCATGGCTTCGCCGGTGACGGGCACATGGGCGCCCCAGGGATAGGTCAGTCCTGCCGCACTCGTTGCGGTGTAGGATTCATCCTGTGTCAATGACGCGTCAGGCGAAAGCGACTCTGGTGACGGGATCGTCACCCGATCAATGCTTGAACAAGGTTTCAGCGGTATGTTCGACCGGAGGCGCGACGGCCGCTTCGTCGGCATGAACCTCTTGTGCAGCACGCGCAGCCGCCTCGCGTTCGGCGCGCAGTTCGACGATTAGCGCCGCGCGATCGCCGTCAAGCTTGGTATCGGTCGCCGCCGCAATCCCCTTGAGCTTGGCCGCCTTGGCCACCAGCGCATCAAGCTCTCGCTGAGTGCACAGGCCGAGCGTCACCGGATCCTTGGGCACGATATCGACGATGTTCCAATGGCTGCGATCGCGAATCGCCTGAATTGTGTGGCGCGTGGTGCCAATCAGCTTGCCAATCTGTCCATCGGAAACTTCGGGGTGGTTGCGCAGGATCCACGCAATCCCATCGGGCTTGTCTTGTCGCTTTGAAACCGGGGTGTAGCGTGGACCCTTGGTCCGTGTGGCCTGCTCGGGCTCGCGGTCCATCTGGAGAACGTGGTCGGGATCTTTCTGGCCACGCTCGATTTCGGCGAGAGTGATTTCACCGGCGCGAACAGGGTCGCGCCCCGTGAGCTTTGTGGCGGCGAGATCGTCGGCAATCGCCTGAACTTCAAGGATGTGAAGCCCGCAAAATTGCGCAATCTGAACAAACGACAATGCGGTATTATCGACCATCCACGAGGCAGTGGCGTGCGGCATAAGCGGCTGGGCCATGGTCTGGAACCTTTCAGATAAAAGAAGGGCCGCCCCTTTCGGAGCGGCCGGAACATCCCCGGGGCTTAGAACGGCGATGCGCGCAGGGCAAGCCTTTCGACGATCATGCCAGCCGGGGCAAGCGGGCAAAGCGCGTCGACAAATTGCTTCGCACTGGCACGCCAGCCGAACTGCGAACCATATTCTGCACAATCGGCCCGGTTGCGCTTGAGCGCTTCTCCAATTGCGGTTTCGAGATTTTCATTAAGGGCACCGACATCGGGCGTCACTATATCAACCGGACCGCTTACTGGATAAGCGGCAACCGGCGTTCCGCTGGCCAGCGCTTCGATCATTACCAGACCGAACGTATCGGTCCGGCTGGGAAAAACGAACACATCGGCACCGGCATAGGCTGCGGCCAGATCGGCTCCGAACAGCGATCCTGTGAATACGGCATCGCGATACCGCGCTTCGAGCATCGCGCGCGCAGGGCCATCACCGACAATGACGCGTGTGCCTGCGTGGCGGGTCAGCAGGAATGCCTCGATATTCTTTTCGATTGCCACGCGCCCGACGTAAAGCTGGATCGGACGTTCGAGACGTGCAAATGCCTCGGGCTGCGGTGCTCCGGGGGAAAACTGTGCCACATCGACCCCGCGCCCCCAATGCGCCAATTGGCGCAGGCCGCGTTCGCGCAAATCGCCACGCACGCTTTCGGTGGCCACCAGGATCCGTTCCGAACGTTTGTGAAACCATTCGATATAGGGCCAGAAGACCGACGCTGGCAGGCGGGTACGCTGCGCGATATATTGGGGAAACTGCGTATGATAGGCGGTCGTGAAGGGGATTTCCCTTCGCAGGCACCACCGCCGGGCGACAAGACCGAGCGGTCCTTCGGTCGATAGATGGATCGCATCGGGCCCGAATGCGGCCAGCCGCGCGCCGATTGCGCTGGGCCTTGTGAAGGCCAGCCGGATTTCCGGATAGCTGGGGCAGGGGATCGACCGATAATCATTGGGCGAAATGATCAACACCTCATGACCATCGCGGACAAGTTCGGTACTGACCGACTGCAAGGTGCGGACAACGCCATTGACCTGCGGAACCCACGCATCGGTGACGATGGCGATCTTCATGTCATTCGCCATGACCCGCGATGCGTGTCAGTTTCGTGACACGGGTCGCCGATCAGATGGCGAGAACGATCTTCCCGATATGATCTCCGGCTTCCATCCGGGCATGCGCAAATGGCGCTTCGGCAAGCGCAAAGACCCGGTCGATCACCGGTTTGAGGCGGCCATCCCTCACAAACGGCCACACACTGCGCAACAGTTCATCGGCGACGAGCGATTTGAATGCGACTGGCCGCGCGCGCAGCGTTGACCCGGTCAGCGTCAGACGCTTCATCATTACAGATGCCATGTTGATTTCGGCCATGATCCCACGCTGGACCGCGATCGTTACATGCCTCCCATCTTCGGCAAGGCACGCAAGATTGCGCGGTACATAATCGCCGCCGACCATATCGAGAACGGCATTGACGCCTTTTCCACTGGTGATCGCCTGAACTTCGGTGACGAAATCCTGCGCGTTGTAATCGATTGCATGATCGGCCCCAAGGCCGAGCGCAGCGCGGCATTTGACGGAGCTGCCAGCGGTTATGATGATTGTCAGACCAAACAGCTTGCCCAGCGCGATTGCCATTGTGCCGATGCCTGATGTGCCGCCATGGATCAGCACGGTATCGCCTTCGACGGCGTAGGCGCGTTCGAACAGGTTGGTCCAGACGGTGAAGAGCGTTTCGGGTATCGCTGCTGCCTCGATCATGCTCAGCGCATCAGGAATCGGCAAACACTGGCCAACAGGCGCGCAGCAAAATTGGGCATAGCCACCACCTGTAACGAGTGCGCACACATTCTGCCCGAGATAGACGGGATCGACGCCTTCGCCTGTCGCCACCACTTCACCTGCCACCTCGAGTCCGGGGATCGACGACGCGCCTTTGGGTGGGGGGTACATGCCGCGGCGCTGAAGTATATCGGGTCTGTTGACGCCCGCTGCTGCCACCGCAATCAGTATTTCGCCAGCGGCGGGCTGCGGGACGGGGCGGGTGACAGGCAGTAGTACCTCGGGCCCTCCCGGGATTGCAGGGTCGATAGCGGTCATCGTCGTTGGAATCGCCATGCGTTAGCCCCTGTCGCGCAAGTCGATGGCGGCTATCCCGGCAATGGCGGAGAAAATCAACCTCTGGGTGAAAACACGGCGCTCGACATCAGCGAAAAGCAATCACCACAGCAGTCAGCACGATCAGCATGAAAATAACCGCCCCGCCAATGATCAACACTGGTTCGCATCTACCTGTCCATTCACGGGTTTACCGAACAGACCCGATCAAGCAACAACACATCTGACGCACAATCGACGACATGCTCAAACACGGATTGATTGAAGAGTCCTATGCGAGTTGGTCTTCGCCGGTGCTGTTGATACGGAAAAAGGATG
>JANPIQ010000105.1:0-4528 GCA_031425075.1 Sphingomonadales bacterium | reverse complement strand
CCGAAGTTCGCGAGGGCGATACCATGCAATAAGGTTAGATCATCACCGGACAGCACTGCTAGTTCGCTAGGACGAAATACGGATCCACCCAAGACGTCTGGCTCTCCAGTCAACACAATTCCAGACATTGAACCATAAGATTATTCACGATATTGGGATCGCTTGAACAACCTTGGAGGTGATATAGTGCCAGACGACCGTCGCAATCCAGAGTGGTTCGAAAAGTCGTTCCAGCCGAAAGCACCGACACATCACGGAGGTGGTGTTGGTGGGAGCGTCCAGCCTAAAAGTGACCCAGCGACCAGTGAGAACCGCCCCGCTATGCCACCGGCCGACGATGACTGATCCAGCCGAGTAGGCGAACGACAGGACCCTGCGGTCTGATTGACTTGCGCCGTATGTCGAGCCGCGAGATTGAGTTTGCAGGCAGGTAGGTAGCGCGAGAACCATGGTGTGCGTCGGTCATGCCGACGGACTCTTTTTCTTCCTCACCAGGCTTTTTCGTGTGTGTGACATACAACAGCAGGTCGCCGTTTGTTCCTAGGACGCACGGGCCTAGCGGAAGATCGCTACATAGTGAGGTGTCGTTGCAACGTAGGCGCGTGCCGTCCTGCAGCATCACCGAGATCTGAGTGATGTGGTAGCGCTGTTGGGAGCTCATCTTCGACCAGGCGCTCGGTGTATCGTCGGCCCAGCTAATGTCAAGAAAGCGCAACATGCGTTCCCAAAGCGCCATACCCAACGCGCGCCAAGTGATGCCAAAGAGAACTGTGGCTCCAAATGCCGCGGCAATGACAACTACCTTTCCGTGGTTTGGCATGCCAAGCAGAACGGCCGTTGCGACTAGTCCAAAAGCAATTGTGCGGAAGGTCGTGTCGATCGCCTGATGGTGGTGTCTGATGCCGGTGTAGGCAATCATGTAGGCGGTGTAGCCGCTACCCAGCGCAACCTGAAGTTGCCACGTGGCGAGTAGCCACTTGGCGTCGGTAAGGCTCTCCATGACTGATCGGGCCCCGTAAGCTGTCTGTGCTGATCGTTAGTGCATTGCAGCCTCCGCGCCTAGCTTCGGGAACCATCAGGTTGCTGCGTTATCTTTGTCGGTATGCTTTGCCCGCCTGGGTCGCTAAACCTCCGTTCATGGTGGGGCCGAATTCAGTTGAAGATTTTATCGCGCATTGGCGCGAGACTGGCGGGTCGGAACTCGCAAATACGCAGAGCTTCATCAACGGCCTTTGCGAATTGATCGGGGTGCCGGCGCCGCATGGCAGCCGCACCGATGATGCCTTCAACGACTATGTTTTCGAGCGCCGGGTGTTCCAGGACAATGGCGATGGCACGAGCAGTTTTGGGCGCATCGATGCCTATCGCAAAGGCAGCTTCATCCTCGAAGCCAAGCAGGGGTCGGAAGCCGACAAGGCTGCGGCTGATGGCGGGATTAGCGACATCGATTTCTTCGGCCAGACCGCTGCTACGCGGATGAAGCGCGGCACCGCCCGGCGCGGCACGCCGGGCTGGGCCAAGGCTATGGTGCAGGCCAAGGGCCAAGCCGAACGCTATGCTAAGGCGTTGCCAGTCGATCATGGCTGGCCGCCGTTCCTGCTGGTCGCCGATATCGGTTTCTGCATCGAGGTTTACGCCGACTTCACCGGCACCGGAAAGGCTTATGCCCAGTTCCCGGACCGGGCGTCGTTCCGCATCATGCTCGATGATCTGCGTGATCCAGATGTGCGGGCGCGGCTGGCGGCAGTCTGGACCAATCCCAAATCGCTCGACCCCGCCGCGATTGCGGCCAAGGCCACGCGCGACATCGCCGATCTGCTGGCGAAACTGGCACGGCGTCTGGAGGGGCGCGGGCACGGCGCGGAGCAGGTCTCCGCCTTCCTCATGCGCCTGCTGTTCACCATGTTTGCCGAGGATACGCGGCTGATCCCGGCCGGCAGCTTTTCGGAATTGCTGGTTCGCACCCGGCCGTCACCGGAAACGCTGCATCACCAGCTTTCGGCGCTGTGGGAGGCGATGGACCGCGGTGGCTTTGCCCCGGCGCTTGGCGCTACGCTGCGCCGCTTCAACGGCTATCTGTTCAAGGATCGCAGCGCCATTCCGCTTCAGGCCGATGAACTCGATGTGCTGATCGAGGCGGCAAAAGCCGATTGGACGCAGGTGGAGCCGGCGATTTTTGGCACGCTGCTCGAACGCGCGCTCGATACCAAGGAACGTGCCAAGCTGGGCGCGCATTACACGCCGCGCGCCTATGTCGAGCGGCTGGTGATGCCGACGGTGATCGAGCCACTGCGCGCCGATTGGGCCGGGGTGCGCGGGGCCGCCACGCAGTTGCTGGAGACGGGCAAGACCGAAGAAGCCCGGCGCACCGTCGAGGCCTTTCACGCGCAACTGGCGGGCACGAAAGTGCTCGATCCCGCCTGCGGCACCGGCAATTTCCTCTATGTCGCAATGGCGCGGATGAAGGAGCTGGAAGGCGAAGTCGTCGAGCTGCTAACCGAATTGGGTGACACCCAATATGTTGCCGAACTGTCGGGCCACACCATCACGCCGGAGAATTTCCTTGGTATCGAGATCAACCCGCGCGCCGCCGCCATCGCGCAACTGGTGCTGTGGATTGGCTATCTGCAGTGGCATTTCAGGGTGGCGGGCAAGGACCGGATGCCGGCAGAGCCGATCCTGAAGGACATCCGCACCATCGAGAACCGCGACGCGCTGATCGCCTGGGACGACAAGGTGCTGGAGCGGGATGCGAACGGCGCTCCGGTATCGCGCTGGGATGGCGAGACGATGAAGCTGCACCCGGTGACCGGCAAGCCGGTGCCCGATGAAGCGGCGCGGGTGGAGGTGTATCGCTACATCAACCCCAAGGCGGCGAAATGGCCTAAAGCGGACTATATCGTGGGGAACCCGCCGTTCATTGGGAACAAGCGGATGCAAAATCGGCTCGGCGGCGGATACGTTGAGGCGCTTTTCAAGGCTTGGTCAGTCCCGCAATCAATCGATTTTGTTATGTATTGGTGGGAAAAAGCAGCCGTCGCCGTCGTGAGCGGCGAGACCCGAAGATTCGGGTTCATCACCACGAATTCACTTATGCAAACGTTCAGCCGACAGATCCTTTCCAAGCACCTCTCAGCGCCAGAGGGGTTTCACATTGCGTTCTCAATAGGAGATCACCCGTGGATCGATGAAACGGGTTCTGCGGCAGTACGGGTGGCAATGTCCGTCGGCGCAAAGGGTCATGGAATGGGGCGTTCACAGGAACTGGTTTCGGAGGATTGCGAAGAGGGGCGCGAGGTATTCACCGAAGTGACCGGAATTATCGGGGCGAATTTGAAGGCTGGAGCCAACGTCCTTTCAACCGAAAAATTGAAAGCCAACACGGGCCTCGCATCACTTGGTTCCACTCTAATTGGTCAGGGGTTCTTGCTGAGCGAACCTGAAAGAGACCGCCTGCTCGGCGAGGAACCGCCAGCGCAAGCGATTGTCCGTCCCTATTTGAGTGGACGAGATTTAACCGCAAGAAGCCGCGATCAATCAGTTATTGACGCCTTCGGGGTAACCGAGACCGAACTGCGCGCTCGATATCCCCATACGTATCAGCACTTGCTGACGACTGTATTCCCTCAACGGCAGACCAATGCGCGTCAAACCTACCGGTCCAACTGGTGGGTGCATGGAGAATCGCGCAGCGAAATTCGTCGCGCACTTGCCGGACTCAACCGGTACGTAATCACCGCGCGAACGGCAAAGCATCGGATGTTTGCGTTTGTCAGCGTCGATGTTCTAGCGGAAAGCCGTCTGGTTGCATTTGCTCTGTCCGACGCGTTCTTGCTCGCAGTTCTGAGCTCGCGCTTTCACTCGATCTGGTCGATTGCATGGGGCGCGCGCCAGGGCGTTGGAAATGATTTAAACTACAATATCGGCGAATGCTTCGACCTTTTCCCCTTCCCCGCCGATGTCCCCGAGCCGCTCAAGGACCGCATCCGCGCCGAGGCCGAGGCGCTCGATGCCGTGCGCAAGCGTGTGCTGGCCGCGCATGACGATCTGACGCTGACCGGGCTCTATAATGTACTCGAACTGCTGCGCGCCGGCACGCCGCTGAGCGACAAGGACCGCGACGTCCATGATCGCGGGCTGGTGACGATCATCCGCCAGCACCACGACGCCATCGATGCGCTGGTCGCCGAGGCCTATGGCTGGGGCGCCGATCACGCCGCCGGCACGCTGACCGATGCCGAAATCCTCACGCGCCTCGTCGCGGTCAACGCCGCCCGCGCCGCCGAGGAAGCCCGCGGCGTCATCCGCTGGCTCCGCCCCGACTATCAGGCGCCGAACGAAGCGCCTACAACCACCGGCAGCCTCAACCTTGGCGAAACGACGCCCTTGCCCGCCACCGCCACCATCATCCCCTGGCCCAAAACCCTCCCCGAACAGGTCAGCGCCGTCGCCGGGCTGTTGCAGGGTGCCGCCGTCCCCCTCTACCCCCGCGACGTGGCGCGCTCGTTCAAGGCCAAACAGGCGAGCA
>JANPIQ010000104.1:0-5940 GCA_031425075.1 Sphingomonadales bacterium | reverse complement strand
GGCGCGTGATTCGGTTGCCGCTCTGCTGCCGACGGGAGGCAAAGTCTATTTCACCAGCGGCGCGACAGAGGCGCTCAACTGGGCGATGCGCTGCGCAGGGAGCGGCGCGATCGCGGTCGCCGAAACCGAACACGCTGCGGTGCGCGATACCGCAGAATGGCTCGGGCGGCAGGGGCGAGAGGTGATCTGCCTGCCCGTCGATCGCGATGGGCGATCCGAATTCGATGCTGTGTTGCCCGATTCGCTGGGCATGATGGCGGTGATGCTGATCAATAACGAAATTGGCACGATCAATCCGGTAGCAGAGCTTGCCGCGCGCGCACATCGTGCAGGCGCGTTGTTCGTGTGCGATGCCGTGCAGGGCTATGGCCGGGTTGCCATCCCCGACGGCCCCGATCTGATCGCCATCAGCGCGCACAAGATCCATGGGCCCAAAGGCATCGGTGCCTTGTGGGTCAAGGACGGCGTTGCGATCGAGCCCTTCCTTCTGGGCGGTGGGCAGGAAGGCGGATTGAGATCAGGCACGCTATCGCCCGCACTGTGTGCAGGCTTTGGCACCGCGGCCACCGTCGCGCGGATGCGGATGGCCGAAGATGCAGCGCACGTTGCGCAATTGTGGGATGCATCGATGGCGCTGCTGCCGCGCGGCTGGACTATCAATGGCCCGGTCGAGGGGCGCTACAAGGGGAACCTCAACCTACGATGCGATGCGATCGATACGGCACGGTTGATTTCCGAAGTGCGCGGTATCGCATTTGCCTCGGGTTCGGCCTGCGCCAGCGGATCGGGACGGCCAAGCCATGTGCTGCGCGCGATCGGGCTGACCGATGCAGAAGCACGCAGTTCGATCAGGATCGGGTTCGGGCGGTACACCACGTTGCCCGATCTGCGTGAAGGGTTGCGGCAGATTTTTCACGCGGCCAGCGCGCACCGGCTGCTGGCGGCATGATCCGGATTGCCTTTATCACTGCAGAAGGCACGCGGGTTGAGGTGGACGCTGCGGCCGGAGACAGGCTGCTCGAGATTGCCCAAGCCGCCGATCAGCCATTGGAAGGCACGTGCGAAGGCCAGATGGCGTGTTCGACCTGCCATGTGATCGTCGATCCCGACTGGTTCGCACGATTGCCCAGGGCGCATGACGATGAAGAAGACATGCTCGATCTCGCCGCAGGGGCCACGCGCACCAGCCGCCTTGCGTGCCAGATCCTGCTCGACGATACACTCGATGGGCTGACTGTGTGCATCCCAGGGGAACGCCGCAACATGCAGGGTCGTTGACAAAGTTTGCCAAGATTTTGAGGCTACCAGCCTTGGCCACGATGAATATTTCGCTTCCTGAAGAGATAAAGACGCTGGTCTACAGCCGCGTCAAATTGGGGATGTATGCCAATGCCAGCGACTATATTCGTGCCCTGATCCGTGACGATTTCGATGACAGTGCTGCGCGGACACCAAGCGCCGCAGTTCTTGCTGCGCTTGGCAAGGCAGAGGCAAGCGGCCCGAGCGCATCCATTATCGACAAGATCATCGAACGCGAGTTTGCACTGATCTTAGCAGACGACTCAGGGTCGGATTTAGGACATCACTCTTTTCACCCGAGTCAATTGGGGCGACGAAAAGGCGGGGTCCTATTTGGTCAAAATTCGTGCCACGATTGCGCGAATTGCAGATCAGCCGGGATTGGCCATGCGCTTCAGCCACAGGGGGCGGTTCTAACTTCGCAAATGTTGTCGAAGCCACGCAATCTTTGTCCGTGTCGACGGTCAGTCCTTGATTATTGCACGAACGCTTCATTTTGAGCATGGAGGCGGACCGCAACCTGAACTGACATCTTGCCCTTCACCGTCGTCTTTGCCATATGTGTATGCGGGAACCGGGCGGACGGCGCACTCGCCAACCTGGTCAGAGCCGGAAGGCAGCAGCCACAACGAATTCGCGACGGGTCGTTCCGGTTCCTACGATCCATCCTCGCGCTGTAGCGCGTCAGGCTCGGGCGTCGCTTCTGGTATCGGCGCAGGGTCGGTTTCGACGAACGATTCGAGCGGTGCTTCGGGCCCGGCGGATTTCGTTGCACCCTGTGCCTTGTCTCCCAGCATCCAGCTGCGACTGGGCTCTGCCTGTTGCGCCAAGGCAAAACCATTATTGATCACGCCATCGCGCCAAAGGAGACCGCCCAGCACCGCAAGGAACGTCAGCAACGCGATGATGGCGATCACGATCGAACTGGCGAGCAGCGAGGGTTGCTTCACCTTCTGTGGCCGGGAATCAGGATCGCGACCAAGTTCATCGCGCAGCATTTGCTGATAAAGATGGCGGCGCAGGCCATCGGGCGCATTGCCCGACGTTCGCCAGCTACCGCCCGTCGGGCGTTCGACGATCGGATCGTTCTTCGCCATCCCCGGGCGATAGCAGCGAAGTCCGAAGATTGGGTAAATGTGCATCGGTCTCCAATTCATGATACCCTTTGGACGGGGGGAATTGAGAGAGGACAAACTGCATGGAACGCCATGGAGACGAGGTGCGGCTATCGACCGAAGAGGCCAGCGGCGGGACCCAGCCGCGCGTGGTGCGATACATGCTGGCTGCAGGATTGCTGCTGGGAATCGGATCATTATCGGCAATCTGGATCTTTGGCGCGCTGACCAACTGAGCTCCACGGCTGTCGGTATCGAGATCCAGCATTAGAAGCTGATCGCATCGAGACACATGCTGCCAAGCCATTTGGGGATGCATTCGCATCGGGTGCGTTGCGTAAAAGCTGTTCGCGCTTGCCGATGGTCCGCGCGGTTACAGCCGACGCGTTCGTGCAATGCCCCTTTTTGAAACACTGCAGGGCATTGTCGTAATATTCGCGATTGACCGCTCGCTCCAACTGATTGTAATTTCCCGACATGCGGGGGCGCAGTGGCAGAAAAGGCAGTCGAATCGACGACCCGATGTCGTCGGCTCTTACCTTTCAATCTGAACGCGAGATGCAACAGGCCATCCGCCGCGAACTATCGATCCTTGGGCCAGGATTGGTCGAAGCCGATGGTGGGAGAGAGCGCGTGGTGGCCAGCGGCAGGATCGACATAACCGCGCGCGATGCCAATGGTCATTTCGTGGTCATCGAATTGAAAGCGGGGAAATGCCCGGCAGGAGCGCTCGAGCAGGTTCTGGGCTATTCCAGCGATCTCGAACGTGAAACGGGGACACCGTGCCGTTCTGTCCTTGTGGCATCACATTTTTCAAAGCGGCTGTGTTCTGCTGCGGATCGAACCCAATCATTGATGTTATTCACCTATGAAGTCGGCAATACGGCGCAGAAGCAGACCTGAACTGATTTGGCTCCAGTTTCGGTGAGATTGAAGCCAAAACCGGCCGGGTCACGTGCGTCGACATCGCTGAAACAGAGGCGAAGCGTGAGGCCGAGATAATCTAGGCCGTGGCAGGCAATCGCGCACCCAGCGTGTCGGGCACAAGTCGCAACGCCGCTGCGCGTGCCTTTGGCCAGAATGCCGATAGCAGCAGCAGCGCCGATCCGATCACGAACGCCGTCAGCGCCGAATTGAGGCCCACGGCACCTGCCGACTGGAACAGGCTTCCCATCGCGTAAATCACATAGCCCAGCGCCGATACCAGCAGCGCGCGCCGGTCGATCGCCAGTGCAATCCAGCCCAGCGCGACATAAACGAGGATCACAACAAAAGCTTGCGCCGTCGTCGGTTCAGCATCGAGCAGCCCCATGGCCCAGAAGATCGGATGGACCATCATCGGCGCCGCGAGCAGATGCAGCCAGAAGGCGACATCGGATCGCCGCGTCTCGCGCTTCGGATCGGACACGTCCCACCACATCGCCAGCCCGAACACGCCCAGCCCGAGAATGAAGAACAACGGCTCCGCCGTGTCCTGAAGCGCCGGGATCAGCCCGATCGCCAGAAGAATCGCTGTGCCTGCCGCCGCCGCTGCGCCCGCTGCTATCGTGATCGGCACCTTGAACCGCCGCCAGTGTAGCCATGCCCCGATTGCGGCGATGATTCCGCTGATCGTGATGGCAATCGCTTGCCAGCTGGTCATCGATTCTGAATCGAGCTGGCCCTCGCTGATCAGCGCCGTTGCCGATGCGGCAAGCAATCCGCCGACAAATGCCAGGAGGAAGATGATGCTCGGCAGCGCCATCCGCCGCCGCCTTGTGAAATATTCAGCAAGCCCCCATGCCAGTGCTGCGGCCGCCGCTGCACCGATGGCCGGATGGATAACGCCGCCGAGCCAGCCGACGCCGACCAGCAGCAAGACACCTGCAATCGCCACGAATATGTCGTTGAACCCGGTCAGCAGCCGGAAGTTTTCTTCGTCGGCACCCGCCGTTCCGCGTTGCCGGGCAACATGAGCTCGCAAGGCACTTGCGGTATCGGCGCCGATTGCTCCTGCCGCCACTGCTGCATCGATATCCTGATCGCTATACACGGCGCGTGCCTCCCTGTGTTAGGGTGACAATACACGCACTGTATTGCCAATGCAAGACACCTGCCCGTCAGCGTGCAGCGACCGCCTCTGCTGCGCGCATCACGCGCAAGATGTTGCCCTGTGAAATCTTGGCCAGATCGGCGCGCGAATAGCCGCGGCGGACAAGCTCGGCGAAGAGCGCGGGATAATCGCCGACGGTTTCAAGGCCTTGTGGCAGTGTATCGACGCCCGCATAATCGCCGCCGATGCCAACATGGTCGATCCCGGCCATTTTGCGCACATGATCGATGTGATTGGCGACATCGTCGATCGTGGCCTTGGGTTCGGCATTCGCCCTATCCCAAGCTGCCAGCGCCGATTTTGCGGTACCGGGATCATAGTTGAACAGCGCTTTGAGCCGCGCCTCTTCGGCCGTGCGCCTCAGCCCGTGTTCGCGCACCTGCGCCGAGACAAAAAATGGCACGAACGTTACCATCACGACACCGCCATTGGCAGGCATGCGTCTGAGAATTGTGTCGGGCACGTTGCGCGGATGATCAGTCACGCCGCGCGCACTCGAGTGGCTGAAGATGACAGGTGCCGTACTGACATCGAGTGCGTCGGCCATCGTAGCTTCGGATACGTGGCTGAGATCGACCAGCATCCCCAGCCGGTTCATCTCGCCGACCACTTCTACCCCGAACGGCGATAGTCCGCCATGCTTTGGCGGATCGGTGGCGGCATCGGCCCAGCCCGTGGTCAGCGTATGCGTCAGCGTGATATACCCGACGCCGGCACGGTGGAACTGCCGCAGCATGGGCAGCGACACGACCGGCGCGCCACCTTCCATGCCGATCAGCGAAGCGATCTTGCGTTTGCCGATTGCCGATTCGATATCGGCGGCGGTCCGCACCTTGACCAAGCTGTCGGGATAGGTCGCAATCAGCCGTTCGACGGTATCGACTTGTTCGAGAACGCGCACCGCGGCATCGGCGGGCGGCAGCTTGGCATCGACCCACACCGACCAGAATTGCGCGCCCACTTTTCCCTTTTTCAGCAGGCCGATATCGGTCTGCATCTTTGGCAGATCGGCAGGTGACAGCGTGCGGAAATCGAATTTGGTAAAATCATTGCCGTAAAGATCGCGGATCTGGTTGGGCACATCATTATGTCCATCGATGATCGGTGCCCTGGTCAGCACCGCGTTGGCGGTGTCGAGCGCAGGATCGGCCAGCACGGGCACGGCGGTGAATGCGGCCAGCGCCGCTGCGATGATGATTTTCATGGAGTGCAGCATAATCAGGGTCTTGAAATCGGCAAGGCCATCACCATCTGTCAAAAAGCCCGGTTGCCGTAGCGGAACCGTGGCCGACGGCGCGGCCAGATGGCGCGCCGCCAAACCAACATCGCTTGAACAAGGATTTTGACACATGCGTAGCTTTGACTGGACTCCCTACCGCCGCACCACTGTCGGGTTTGACCGGCTGTTCGATTATCTCGAACAGGCGAACGGCA
>JANPIQ010000103.1:0-12238 GCA_031425075.1 Sphingomonadales bacterium | reverse complement strand
GCCATGGGTGCGCGTCGTCAATCTGGCGCGCGCGCTCGATGAGATTTCGGAAGCCGGTTACTGGCGGATCGGGCTGACTGGTGCGGCTGACCAGACGCTCGGCGAGGCGCTTCCGGCTGGCAAGGTGGCGCTTGTCCTCGGGTCCGAAGGCGAAGGCATGCGGCAGAATGTCGAAAGCCATTGCGATGCACTGGCGCGGCTGCCAATTTCGGCAGCAATCGAAAGCCTGAACGTATCGAATGCCGCTGCCGTGGCGCTTTATGCAGTGGCGACGCGCCCGGCGCGTTGAGCAAAATGGGGGGATAGCGATGGTGCACATCGGTCGTGGCGTGTTGGGGCTGCTGTTCGTGCTGCTGTTGAGCGGCTGCTTCCTTGTCCCAGGCAAATTCGTATCGAACCTCGACATCCGCAAGGATGGCAGCTTCAGCTTCGCCTATCGGGGGGAGATTGCGGTGCTCAATCCCGATGCGCTGGGATCGGCGCGGTCACGGCCCAGGATCTGGTCGGACGCGATGGCGAAGTGCTTCGACAATGGCACCAACTACGCCGATCAATGGGCCGTCAATGACGAGGGCGAAAAGATGATGCCGCCCGCCCCGCCGCCCGTCATCTCCGTGCCGCGCCCGGACCGATCGGATGACGCCACGATGCGCAGCGACCCCGGTGCCCCGGCGTCGCAAGCGCCCGCCTCGCGCCCCTGCCGCCCCGCCGAGATCGCCCAGCTGCGCAAGGGATATGAAGCCGAGCAGAAGCTGAGCGCCGAACGGCAGAAGCGCGAGGGCGATCAGATGGCCGCGATGTTCGGCCTTGGTCCCAACAATGATGAAACCGGGCGCAAGCTCGCCGCGAGCCTTTTGAAATTCGACGGCTGGAAGGCCGCCACCTACAGGGGGAAAGGCGTTTACGACGTCGATTATCTGATCACAGGCCGTATCGGGCACGATTTTATTTTCCCGGTATTTCCGCAAGGCGATATCCTGATCCCCTTCGTCAGCATCAGGTCACGCGCCGACGGCGCGGTGCTGGTATCGGCACCCGCCTACACAGGCGGCGGGCTGAAAGGGATAGGCGCGCGGATGCAGATGCTTGGCATGGGCCGCGGCGATATGAAGGATATGCCGCAATCTGCGGTGCAGACCGCAGGGCGCTTCACCATCACCACCGACGGCGTTCCGCTGACCAACAACACCGATGATGGCGCAACAGCCGGCACATCAGGGCAAATGCTGACCTGGAACATCGATACCAACAGCGAGAAGATTCCAGAAGCGCTGATCCGGCTGCGGTGAGCGGGATCGCATTCTGGCGCACGGAAGGCAGGGCTTCGACAAGCTCAGCCTGGACGGGGTTTGACAAAATTAAGCGCCATTCCGTTTACCCTGAGCTTGTCGAAGGGCTGCCCTTCTTTTCGCGCTCACCGCCCCGACTCCGCCCCTTGGCCAGCACCGAAATCTCATCCCAATCGCCCCGGACGAGTGCCAGTTTCTTGGCCCGACCCCAGCCTTTGACCTGCCGCTCAGTCGCCTTCGCCTCGTCGCGGGTCGGGAAATCGGCTGCCCAAACAATCTCGACCGGGAGACGATCGCGGGTGTAACCGGGGAAATGGCCTGACTTGTGCTGCGCAACGCGGAGGTCGAGATCGTCGGTATGGCCGACATAGAAACTGCCGCCGTTGCAGTGGAGCATATATGCCCAGAATGCCATGTCGGAATGATACAAGGAAGGCAGGGCTTCGACAAGCTCAGCCTGAACGGGGTCTGACAAAATTAAGCGCCATTCCGTCACCCGTGAGCCTGTCTAAGGGCTGCCCTTCTTTGCCCCCGGACGCACCACCCGCTTGACGCCGCCGCCGCAATCGCGTCCAAGCGGGGCAGTTTAGGGGAACCGCGCACATGGCCAAAAGGCTGACCGCATATATCATGGCAGGGCTGGTGCTCGGCATCATTGTCGGTGCGATCATGCACGCGACGATGACGCCCGAAGCGGTTACCGAAGCCAGCAAATGGTTCAAGATGATCACCGACATTTTTCTGCGGCTGATCAAGATGATCGTGGCCCCGCTGGTGTTTGCCACGCTCGTTGCGGGCATCGTCCATATGGGCGACACTGCATCGCTTGGCCGCGTGGGCGCAAAAACGATGGCGTGGTTCATCGGTGCCACGATCGTGTCGCTGACGCTGGGCATGGTTCTGGTCAACTGGCTGCAACCCGGTGTCGGCACCGGCATCGATCTTGCCAGCGCCACCGGCAGTTCGGGCCTCGACGTCAAAAAGGACGTCGATATGTTCACGACCATCACCGAGATGGTTCCCAAATCGATTTTCGAAGCGATGGCCAATACGACGATGCTTCAGATCGTCATCTTTTCGGTCTTCTTCGGCGTCGCAATGACGGCGGTCGGCGAAAAGGCCGCGCCGATCGTCAAGGGCGTCGATGCGCTGGTCGAAGTCATGCTGACTGTCACCAATTACGTCATGCTCGTCTCGCCACTGGCTGTCTTTGCGGCGATGACAAAGGCGATCGCGGTCAACGGGCTCGGCGTCCTGTTGACCTTTGGCAAGTTCATCGGCAGTTTCTACCTGGGCCTCGGCATCTTGTGGGCGGTGCTGCTGTTTGCAGGCTTTGTCGTCATCGGGCCGCGCATCGGCAGCCTGATCCGCTACATCCGCGATCCGATCCTCCTCGCCTTTTCGACCGCCTCGTCCGAAGCTGCCTATCCGCGCACGTTGGAAGCGCTCGACAAGTTCGGGGTTCCCAACCGCATCTCGAGCTTCGTTCTGCCGCTGGGTTATTCGTTCAATCTCGACGGCTCGATGATGTATATGACGTTCGCGTCGATCTTCATCGCGCAGCTTGCCGGCATTGATCTGACGCTGGGTCAGGAAATCACCATGCTGCTGACGCTGATGCTGACGTCGAAGGGCATGGCCGCCGTCCCGCGCGCCAGCCTGGTCGTGATCGCAGGGACAATGGCGCAATTCGGCCTGCCCGAAGCAGGGCTCGTGCTGATCCTGGCGGTCGATCAGTTTCTCGACATGGGCCGCACCGGAACAAACGTCGTTGGCAATGCCGTTGCCACCGTGGTCGTCGCCAAATGGGAAGGCGCGCTCGACAAGCCCGACCCTCCCGAAATCGAGCCGTTGCGCCCGCCTTCATCGGCGTATGGAACGGCCCATCCCGCACCACGCGAAGGTGAGCCGGGAGGCGTCAGTTGAGCGATTATGAAGAACGCCATGCCGTAGAAGCTGCACCGCGCGTTCAGTTTGCCGGCATGGCGGGCGATTTCTTCCTGCTCCAGTTGGGCAATCTGGCGTTGACCATCATTACGCTCGGCATCTACCGTTTCTGGGGCAAGGCCAAGTATCGGCGCTATCTGTGGGGCCATACCTATCTCGACGGCGATCCGCTCGAATATCGCGGCACCGGGCTCGAACTGTTTTTCGGCGCAATCCTTGTCATTCTGCTGGTCTCGATCCCGTTCGGGGTGCTGAGTTTTGTGATGGGGGCGCTTTTCGGCGATCCGCAAACCGGGCTTGCGATCACGCAGGGTGTGCTGATCCTGCTCGTTTATTATCTCATTGGCGTCGGCCAGTATCGCAGCTGGCGCTACATGCTCTCGCGCACGTCGTGGCGCGGCATCCGGTCGGGGATGACCGAGCAGGGTTTCGGCTTTGGCGCGTTTAATTTCGGGCTTCAGCTGGTCCAGCTGGTCACGCTGGGGCTTGCTACGCCATGGGTCTCGGTTGCGCGCTGGAACCGGCTGACGCGCGATGTGCGGATCGGCAATCTTGCCCTGCGGTCGGCTGCGGACCATCGCCCGCTTTGGGGAAAGTTCCTGCTGGTCTGGGGATTGATGGCGGTTCCGCTGATCGCGTTCTCGGTGTGGTTCTATTTCAACCATGGCGCGGCATTTGCCAATTTGGATGGCACGCGGGCGCCGCCCGAACCCACCGAATTGCTGATTGCGATCGGCGTGCTCTACCTTGGCTTTATCGTGATCGGGCTGATCGGCGCTGCGTTGTTCGCGCAATATTGGGCGGCGTATCTCAAGGAAACCTGGAACAACACCCGGCTTGGCGATACGATGCAGCTGCGGATCGAAGTCGAGACATGGGATGTCATCAAATTCTATCTCGGCAATATCGCGGTGACGCTGACCGGAATCGGGCAGATTTTGCTGCCATATCGCAACTGGGGCTTCATGGCGCGCCGGGTGTGGATAGATGGCGATTATGATCCGCGCGATCTCGAACAATCGGCGCTCGAAGGCCCGGGCCAGGGCGATGGCATAGCAGATGCGTTCGATGCCAGCGGGTTTTGACGGCAAGCTCTACGATGGGCTGAGCGCGCGGGCGCAGCCCGTCCGTGTCACGCCCACGGGCCGCTTCGTCGCGGTCGAGGGGGCTGCGGGGCGCGAAAGCATTGGCGTCGATATGCTCCGCCGCGAAAATCACGCGGCCAGCGTCACGCTTCACCGCACCGATCAGCCCGACTGGCGGTTGACGCTGCGGAGCGAAGCCGCGCGCGATCTGTCGAGCATCCAGAAACTCCATGCGATGACCGGCCGGCACTGGCGCAACATCGGCTTGAGCGTCGCAGGTGTCGCTGCGGTCGGCGCGCTGTTCTGGTTCGGCGGCGGGGCAGTGGTCGAAGCAGCTGCGCCACTGGTGCCCGTCAGCGTCACCAAACCCATCGGCGAACAATATGCCGCAGTCATCATCGGCGAAGAAGGCGAATGCAAAGCGCCTGCCGGTCGTGCCGCGCTCGATGCGATGATCGCGCGCGTCACCCCGCGCGATGGCTTCGTGATGCCGGTGCGGGTGCGCGTGACCAAGTCCAAAACGGTCAATGCCATCACCTTGCCGGGCGGCGAAGTGATCGTGTTTGCAGGGCTGATCGATGCATCGCAAAGCCCCGAAGAGCTGGCAGGCGTGATCGCGCATGAATTCGGCCATGTGCAGCATTATCATTCGAACGAGGCGCTGATCCGCCAGTTCGGCTTCAGCGTGTTTCTTGAAGGCCTTGGCGGCAATATGGGCGGGCTTGCCGCAACCGGGCTGATGCTTGCCAACACCCGCGGGGCCGAACGCGAAGCCGACGGCGAAGCGATTGCATTGATGAAACAGGGCAATGTCTCCCCGCTCGGGCTTTCGGCGTTTTTCGACCGGATGGGCGGCGGTTCCGGCGAAGCAAAGGGCGATGCCGCACGCCGCGATGCCAAGGCAAACGCAGACGGCGATGATTTCGGATCGTTATTTGCCACGCATCCGGGCGATGCGAGCAGGCGCGCGCGATTTGCTCAAGCCGCAAAGGGGATCAGCGCAAAGCCGGTCATCAATGCGGCACAATGGCAGGCGCTGCGTGCGATTTGTGCCAAGCGCCCATCGCATCTGCCCTAAGCTTGCCGCTTTTGCTCACGACAATATTGGCATGAATAGCAATGCTAAAGCCCGATGAGCGATCCCGCACCGCAACGCATCGACCGCGGCGATGGCGCGATGCTCGCGTTCCACCGGACCAAGGGCGATGGGCCGGGGATCGTCTTCCTGCCCGGCTATGCCTCGGATATGACGGGGAGCAAGGCGCTGGCTGTCGATGCGTGGGCAAAGGCACACGCCCGCGCGTGCCTTCGCTTCGATTATTCGGGTTGCGGCGCCAGCGATGGCGACTTCGGCGCTGGCACGCTCGACCGCTGGCGCGACGATGCGCTGTTGATGATCGACGCGCTGACCGATGGCCCACAGATACTGGTCGGCAGTTCGATGGGCGGCTGGATCATGCTGCTTGCCGCACTGCGCCGCCCGGAGCGTGTCGCAGGGCTGGTGGGCATCGCGGCGGCCCCCGATTTCACCGACTGGGGGTTCGACCAGACCGACAAGCTGACGCTGCTGCGTGAGGGGGCGCTGTATCGGCATTCGGATTACGGCCCCGAACCGACGCTGACGACGCGAGAATTCTGGCAGTCGGGCGAGGCCAACCGGCTCCTTGGCGGCCCCATTGCCATCGACGCCCCGGTGCGGTTACTCCACGGCCAGCGCGATCCCGATGTGCCCTGGCATCACAGCCCGCATCTGGCCGGGCTGTTGCGTTCAGACGATGTGCAGGTGACAGTGATCAAGGACGGCGATCATCGCCTGTCGCGCGAAGCAGACATTGCGCTGCTGATCGCAACGATAGCCGCGATGCCCGTTTCCTGAAGTTTCGGAGAGCCAATGTTCCTCACTTTTCTTGCTGCCGCTACCGCCACGATAACCCCGCAAGAAGCGCGGTTCGAGACGTGTGTCGCGCTGTCGGACGCCGATCCTGCGGCCGCGCTCACCGAAGCGGCGACGTGGCGGAGCCAGGGGGGCGGGGTATTGGCGCGCCAGTGCGAAGGGCTTGGCTATGCCGCGCAAAAGCGCTGGGCACCGGCTGCCACCGCGTTCGAACAGGCTGCACGCGAGGCCGAACGTGACCGCGACGGGCGCGCTGCACGGATCTGGGTTCAGGCGGGCAATGCCGCGCTGGCCGGTAGCGACGCCGCCAAGGCGCGCGGCTTTCTGGAATCGGCAATCGTCAGCGGCGTTCTGACAGGTCAGGAACTGGGCGAGGCCTATCTCGACCGGGCACGGGCAACCGCCATGCTGGGGCAAACCCGGGTCGCGCGCGGCGATCTCGATCAGGCGCTCAAGCTTGTTCCGGCCGATCCGCTCGGCTGGCTGTTGTCAGCAACGATGGCGCGACGCGACGGCGATCTGGTTCGCGCGGCAAATGATATCGAAGAAGCGGCCAGACGCGCCCCCGATGACCCCGGCGTCATGCTCGAAGCAGGCAATATCGCGGTGCTGTCAGGCAGCGATCCCGCGGCGCGCGCGGCATGGGAGGCGGCGGTCAAGGCCGCACCTGCGAGCGCGGCGGGGAAAGCCGCCGCCGAACAGCTGGCGCGACTGCCATAGACCCTGTTTCACGCCAGCGCGCCGACGACCTCGGGCAGTTTCGTTTTCAGCTTGAAGAACCCGGCCTTGGCGTGCGGCCACAACACCCGATCCCAGTGGCGTCGATGCGCTATGAGCGCGATGCCTTCTGCCGACAGTTCCGATGTGATCGACACCATTTCACGCGCGATGTCCCCCACCGGGGCGTGGCCCGTCACGACAGTTTTCGCATTGAGCGACCCTGCCCACGTCGCCAGCCCGCCCGCGCTGATCCGTTCCACCGGCACCCCAAAATGTGCAGCGGCCCGCTTTGTGGCATCATCGAGTGCGGCTTGCGAAAATAGTCGTGCCGGGCTGTCCGCCTCATCGGCGCGCCCGCTTTCGAGCACGGCGATACCCTTCACGCTGGCCGTCAAGCCCCAGCTTTCGGGGTGCAGATCCTCCTCGGTCACCAGCAGCGCCAGCGGGCCGGACCCGATCGGAGAGGGCGCGGCCAGAAGCTGCGGTGCAGGCGGATCATCATCAAGCACAACCGGCCCGGCCTGCTCGTTGAGTTTGCCATAGGGCGCAAACCGGCCCAGCGTGTTGCGGTCGATATTCGCTGCTTGCGCCACATAATGCTTTCCGCGCGTGTGCAACCCTGCAACCCAACGCCATGACAGCGTGTTCGACGCCGGGTCGGCATCGAGCAAATGCCTGTAAAAGAAATCCGCCCCCAATTGCCACGGCAGCCCGAGCGTGAAGATCCAGATGCTGGCAAACCACATCCGCGCGTGATTGTGCAGCCAGCCATAGGCCAGCAGTTCCTCGGTCCACGCATCGAAGCAGTCGATCCCGGTGCGGCCTTCTGTCGCGCGGCAATAGCGCCGCTGGAGCGCCGAATTGGTCCTCAGTTCAGCTTCAAGGCCTGTGGTTTCGGCATCGTATCTATCGAGCATCGCGGGCCGCATTTCGAGCCAGCCCTTCCAGTAGGTGCGCCACGCGACTTCTTGAATGAACTTTTCGGCAGCGGCAAAGCTGTGGTGCGTCAGCACGGCACGCACCACTTCCTCCTCGGTGATCATCCGCCGCCTGATCCAGGGCGAAAGCGCCGAGACGTTCGATCGATCGGCAGGGCCGCGATCTGTATTGCGGTGTGCCGCATAGTCGCGCCCCGCGCGCGGTGTAAATTCAGCAAGCCGGGCAAGGCCGGCTGCGCGTGTCGGTTCCCAAATCATCGGCGGCGCTTGGCAGATCGCGCCCAGCCGGACGCCTGACCAATAGAATAGCTCGCACAAGGCGATGCGGATTGGCATAGTCGGGTAGCAAAAGGGGGGCGCCCAAGGATGAGCTGGTCGAACTGGTCAGGAAGCGTAACCGCCGCTGCGACGGTACAAGGGCCCCAAAGCCTCGATCAATTGGCAAACATCGTGCGGACGGCATCGAACATCCGGGCAGTCGGCGCAGGCCATTCGTTCATGCCGCTCTGCGCATCCGATATCGCGATCGTCAGCGTCGAAGACCTTCCCGGAGACATTATTGTCAGCGCCGATCGCACCAGCGCGCGCGTTCCTGCCGGGCGCAGCATCAAGCACCTGACCGCCGAGCTGTTTTCAATGGGGCTCGCGCTCGCCAATCAGGGCGATGTCAACCCGCAGAGCATCGCAGGATCGATGGCGACAGGCACGCATGGCACCGGGCGCGATCTGGGCAGCCTTTCGACTTTGGCGCGCGGCTTTGCGCTGATGGGGGCCGATGGCGAGGTGCGGTGGTGCGATGGCCAGAGCCGCCCCGATCTGTTTGCCGCCCAGCGTCTGTCGCTCGGGATGTTCGGAATCGCGACCGAGGTCGAACTCGATGTCCTGCCGGCATTTTATCTTGCCGAAACGATCGTCAAAATGCCGCTGGCCCAGATTCGCGAGCAGTTCGCGTCGCTGGAGGCTCTGCACCGCCATGTCGAATTTTTCATCTTTCCGCATGCCGATCTGGCAATCGTCAAGACTTTGTCGCTGACCGATCCGTGCGACCCGCCAGCCTCGACCAGCGATATGGAAGAAGCAGGGTTCCGGCGCATTCTCGATCTGGGGGCGGCAGCGCCGGTCACGATCCCGATGCTCCAGAAACAGATGATGCGCGGGCGGTATGACAGCCGGCGCAGCGGGCCGGCCTACACGATCTTTCCGTCGGATCGCACGATCGCCTTCGAAGAAATGGAATATGAAGTGCCGCGCGCGGCAGGCTTCGATGCGCTGTACGAGGCGATCGACTGGATCCGGCGCAAGCGGCTGCCGATTGCGTTTCCGTTCGAATTCCGTGTTGTCGCTGCCGATGACATCTGGATGAGCCCGATGCACGCAGGCCCTGTCGCATCGATTTCGATGCACCAGTACGCCAGAATGAAATGGACTGCCGCGTTTGCCGACATCGAAGCGATTTTCAAAGGCCATGGCGGCCGGCCGCATTGGGCCAAACGCCACACGCTGACGCGTGAGTGCGTCGACGCGCTCTACCCGATGGCCGAGCGCTATCGCGACGTCCGCCGCGCCGCCGATCCTGAAGGCAAGTTTCTCAATCCCTATCTGGCGGAGCTGTTTTCCTGATGTCCGACCTTGTGCTTCATGCCCCGCTTATCGGCACACCCCGATCGCGCGCACGGCTCAACACGCCCGTGCTGATTGTCGATATCGAGGCGCTCGATCGCAACATCGCAGCGATGCAGGCGCGGGCCAATGCGGCGGGCAAGGCATTGCGCCCCCATGCCAAGACGCACAAAAGTGTCGATATCGCGAGGCGCCAGATCGCTGCAGGTGCGGTCGGCCAGTGCTGCGCCAAGTTGGGCGAAGCCGAAGTGCTGCACGATGGCGGGATCGCAGGGCTGCTGATCACTTCGCCTGTCGCAGCGCCCGGCGCGATTGTGCGGCTTGCCGCGCTTGCCGCACGCGCGCCCGATCTGATGGCCGTGGTCGATCATCCCGATGTGGCGGACAGGATCGATGCGGCCCTGGGCGATACAGAAGCGGACGGCGCGGGCGCGCGCCTTTCCGTGCTGATCGACATCGATCCGGGCATCCGTCGCACCGGCGTTGCGTCGCCCGAAGCGGCAGTCGCACTGGCCGATCGCGTCGCATCTTCGGCCAACCTGATACTGTGCGGCGTGCAATTTTATTGCGGGATGCAGCAGCATATCGAAGATTACGCCGCGCGCCGCGACGCCATTGCCGAACGCACCTCTTATCTCCAGACCGTCATCGCAGCGTTAGAGGCGGCGGGCCATCGCGTCGATATCGTCAGCGGATCGGGCACTGGCACGCACAGTATCGATCTCGATCTTGGCGTGTTCACCGAAGTGCAGGCTGGATCTTATGTTTTCATGGACCGGCAATATCTCGATTGCGATCTTGACGGAACGGCAACGCCGCCATTTTCGACCGCCTTGTTCGTCGATGCGCGCGTGGTGAGCGCCAATCATCACGGCCTCGTCACGATCGATGCCGGGTTCAAGTCACTGTCAACCGATGGCGGCAGTGCAACCGTAGCGTGTGGCGCGCCTGCCGACACACGATTCGCGTTCATGGGCGATGAACATGCCGCGCTCATCGGGGCGGGAATTGGCGCTGCGCTTGCTCCGGGCGACCCGATCAGCCTGACGGTTCCGCACTGCGATCCCACAGTCAATCTTTACGATCATTATCATGTCGTAAGCGGCGATGCGCTGGTGGCGATATGGCCGGTGAGCGCAAGGGGACGCGCACGGTAACAGCCGGGCCGCTCGTCACGCGGCGCTAGCTGCACCCTGTTTTAAGGCTTGGCGGCGGCGATTTTCGACCGGAAATGACCGATCAATTCATCGGCAAGCGCGTTCATATCGGTGCGGGGCGCATATCCTGTCGCTGCGATCAGCGTGTCACACCGGCCAACGGCGCGGGCAATGTCGTTGGATCGCAACCGCGCCGGATCGACCACGATCTCAAATCCGACCTTGGCCTTTGCCCGCATCATGTCGAGTATCGCCCGAAGCGGCTGTGCCGTGCCCGAGCAGATGTTGAATACCGAACGCTTCGGCAATGTATCGGCATGTTCGATCAGCGCGATATAGGCGCGGCAGACGTCGTCGACATGGAGAAAATCGCGCTCGACATCGAGATTGCCGGTGCGGATGACAGGCTCCTGCAAGCCTGCCTCGATCGCGGCGATCTGTGCGGCAAATGACGGAAGAACGAAGCGTTCATCCTGTCCTGCCCCTGTGTGATTGAACGGCCGCGCCACGATGAGGCGATTGTCGGGGGACAGGACGTCGGCAAACGCCGCCTCGGCGGCCGCCTTTGATCGCGCATACGGATTTTGCGGTCGCAGCGCCGTTTCTTCGCTCGCGGGGCCGTCGCGGAAGCTTTGCCCGTAAACCTCGGAAGAACTGACGAACAGCACCGTGGCATCGGGAACATGGCGCGCACATGCCGTGGCAAGGGCAAAGGCCCCGCCGAAATTTGTCCGCCAGGTTGCCGCCGCGTTCGCCGTCGATGCCCCGACTGACGATTGCGCCGCAAGATGGATGATCAGCGATGGCCGCAGCGTTGCGATTGCGGCATCGACCTGCGCCTCATCGGCAACATCGCCATGAACGGCATTGAATCCTTGAGGCGGAGACGAATCGATGATCATTGCCGTCAGTTGCGCATCGGGCCCAGCCCATCGCGCCAGATGCGGGGCGAGGCGACGCCCGACAAAGCCGCTTGCGCCCGTGACAAGGATCGTCGCGCGGGCGCCCATCGTCACTCGCGCTCTTTCATCGCGCCGACACGCGCCAGATCGGCATCGACCATTTCGACGATCATTGATTCAAGCGTTGTCTCGGTGGCCCAGCCCAGTTTGGCTTTCGCCTTGGCCGGGTCTCCCAGCAGCACTTCGACTTCGGCGGGCCGGTAAAACGCAGGGTCGATCACCACATGATCGTCCATATCGAGCCCGGCATGATCGAACGCGATCCGGCACATATCGCGCACCGTCGTGGTCCGGCCCGTTGCGACGACATAATCGTCGGGCACATTCTGCTGAAGCATCAGCCACATTGCCTTCACATAATCGCGGGCATGGCCCCAATCGCGCTTTGCATCGATATTGCCGAGCCGCAGTTCGGTTTGCAGGCCAAGCTTGATCCGCGCAACGCCATCTGTGACCTTGCGCGTGACGAATTCCACCCCGCGCAGCGGGCTTTCATGGTTGAACAAGATGCCCGACGAGGCGTGCATTCCGAAGCTTTCGCGGTAATTGACCGTCATCCAGTGCCCGAAAAGCTTGGCCACCGCATAAGGCGATCGCGGATAAAAGGGCGTTGACTCGCTTTGCAT
>JANPIQ010000102.1:0-8896 GCA_031425075.1 Sphingomonadales bacterium | reverse complement strand
GCTCGACAGCCTCACGCTTGAGGATATGGCCGATGCGGCAGCGCCCGGCCCGGGAGAGATCAACGTCCGACTGCGTGCGTCGAGCCTCAATTTTCATGACTATGCGGTGGTGAAGGGGATGATCCCGTCAGCCGACGGGCGGATCCCGATGTCCGATGGCGCAGGCGAGGTGACTGCGGTTGGCGCGGGTGTGACTGGCTTCAAGGTCGGCGATCTGGTCGTTTCGACCTTCTTTCCCGACTGGCTCGACGGTACGCCGCCCGCGACCGCGTTCACGCGCGTGCCTGGCGACGGGATCGACGGTTATGCGCGTGAGGCGGTTACGGCGCCGACCACGTGGTTCACCCACGCCCCTGCGGGCTACACCGCCGCCGAAGCGGCAACGCTTACCTGCGCGGGTCTCACCGCATGGCGCGCGCTGGTGGTCGATGGCGGCATCAGGCCGGGGGCTACCGTGCTGGTGCAGGGCAGCGGAGGCGTGTCGATCTTCGCGCTGCAAATGGCCAAGGCGATGGGGTGCACCGTGATCGCCACTTCATCGAGCGATGAAAAGCTCGCGCGGCTCAAGTCTCTCGGTGCGGATCATCTGATCAATTACAAGCAGACCGAGGCCTGGGGAATGAAGGCGCTCGAACTGACTCAGGGGCGTGGTGTCGATCATGTCGTCGAAATCGGCGGTGCAGGCACGCTCGACCAGTCGATGATTGCAACGCGCAATGGTGGGCATGTTGCAGTCATCGGCATATTGGCAGGCTATGCCGGGCCCGTCTCGACGGTGATGCTGATGGCCAAACAGCTCCGTGTTCAGGGTCTGACCGTCGGCAGTCGCCAGCAGCAGATCGACATGATTGCGGCGATCAACGTGTGGGGACTGAACCCCGTGCTCGACAAGGCGTTCCCGCTGGCAGCGCTGGGTGACGCGTTCCGGCATCAGGAATCGAATACGCATTTTGGGAAGATCGTGGTGGAGATGTAGCGACAACTTGTCGCAGGATTTGCGACAGGCGATCCTTCGGGCGTGTCACCAGCCACTCGTCACTGCGAGGAGCAGGAACAACGCGGCAATCCAGAGTCAAATGTCATTACCCCCTAGCGATCGAGCCAATCCCCCAGCAGCGCATTGACCTTTTCAGGTGCCTCCTGCTGGACCCAGTGCGACACGCCGGGCAGGCGGTGGAGCGTCAGATTGGGCACCCATTGCTCGGTGCCTTGGGTGCAACAGATGTTGAGTGCGGTATCCTCCTCGCCCCAGATCATCAGCGTCGGCGTGGCGATCTGCGCATCGCTGAGATCGATGCTGTCGCGATGGCGAAGCAGTGCGCGGTAATAATTGATCATCGCGGTGATCGCGCCCGGGCGCAGTGCGGCATCGGCATAGGTCTGTAGCACGTCCTTCCCGAACCGGCTTTTGTCGACCGCCATATTGTAGAACGCACCCTTGATCCCGCGCGCGCCGTTCGATGCCATCATGCGTTCGGGAAGGCGGGGGAGCTGGAAGAAAAAAATGTACCAGCTTTTCTTAAACTGCCGCCAGTGCCGGATTTCGCGTGTCGCGACCTTGGGGTGCGGCACGTTCATGATGACGAGCCGGTCGAGCGGGCGCAGCTTGCGAATCGCAAAAGCCCAGGCGATGATCGCCCCCCAATCGTGCGCAATCACCATCGTTTCGCGCACCCGGTGTTCGGCAGCCGCAGCATCGATCAGCGCGGCGACATCCTGCGTCAGATGATCGAGCGCATAAGGCCGCACGCCCTGTGGCTTCGACGTCGCGCCATAGCCGCGCAGATTGGGTGCCCACACCCGCCAGCCGCGTTCGGCAAGCATCGGCATCTGGAACCGCCAGCTGTAATTAAGCTCGGGAAAGCCGTGCAAGCAGAGTGCGAGCCGATCGCCAGACCCGCATTCGGCAAGTTCGAAATCGATTCCGTTGGCGCGCACGAACCGCTGCGCAATGCCGCTATCAGCGTCGGGGGTCCAGCTGAAGTCTGTCATAGATCCCTGCCCTCGATCGCCCAGAGTGCTGCCTTGAAGCGCGGTTCGCCGTCGCCTGTGATCAGCGCCCAGTCGAGCCCGCGCCCGATCAGTTCGTCACGGCTCAGTTCAAAGAAGCGCTGGCGGTCTGCAGGGTTGCCGTAGAAGCGCAGGCCGTCATCGACCCAGGGCAGATCAATGTCTAGCAGCAGGTAGATGTCGGCATATCGGGTGAATTGCGCGAACCACGGATCCTGCCGCCCGTGCATCATCAGCGCCCAGACGGCGGTCATCACCGGATCGGTGTCGAGGATCAGGTGGCTTGCCCCGCCGCGTTTGGCCCGCGCTCGTGCGCTATCGCCCATCGCGGCGGTGCGTTCGGCGATCACGACCAGATCGTGCATATCCGAATCCACGCCATGTTCCTCACAATAGGCGCGGCCATATTCGGGCACGATCTCGCAATCGAAATGCGCGGCGAGCAATGTCGCCATCGTCGATTTTCCCGTGCTTTCGGGGCCGTGGAGGCAGATTGTCTTCATCGAGTCACACACTGTTCGGCGTTGCGCCATTCGGCAAGCCCCCGGATGGCGAGGATCAGCAGCACAAGGTAGAGCGCGGTGAACCAGTACAGCCCGCGGCTTGCGTACAGCGCGATCGAAATCAGATTGACGACGATCCAGATATGCCAGTTTTCGATCCGGCGCTGCGTCATCAGGATCTGCGCGGTGACGCTCAGCATCGCAATGCTTGCATCGAGATAGGGCGCGCTGGCGTCGGTCGTGGCCCCCATCAGTCGCCCCCAGCCGAGCGTCGCGGTCATTGCGCCCGCGATCCACAGCGCAAAGACAGCGCGTGGCAGCCGCCGCACTTCGACCGCCCCGGTCTTGCCCTTGTTCTGTCGCCACGCCCACCAGCCATAGAGGTTGAGCACGAAGAAAAACCCCTGCAACCCCGCGTCGCTGTAAAGCTTTGCCTCGCATAGCACGATCGCGGTTGCGCTGACCGCGACCAGCGCCACGGGAAAGTTCCACAGGCTGCGGCGCATCACAAGGATGATCGTCACCAAAGTAAGAGTGGCGGCAATGGCCTCGAGCAGCTTCATTGCGCCCGGGCTTATCGCAAGTCATGATCGCGTCAACGATCATTGCCGGGAGATGACGATATGGGTGACGCGCAGGAATTCGATGTGGTCATTGTCGGCGCGGGCTTTGCCGGGATGTACATGCTCCAACGGCTGCGCGGGATGGGGCTGCGCGCGCTGGTAATCGAGGCGGGATCGGGCGTCGGCGGCACATGGTATTGGAACCGCTATCCCGGTGCGCGCGTCGATATCGAAAGCCGCGATTATGGCTATAGCTTCGATCCGCAGCTTGAGGCCGACTGGCGCTGGAGCGAGCGATATGCGTCGCAACCCGAACTGCTCCGCTATTTGAACCACGTCGCCGATCGTTACGATCTGCGCTGTGATATCCGCTTCGACACGCGTGTCACGGCCGCGCATTATGACGAGGCCGCAGCGCTGTGGAGCGTCGCGACCGACGCAGGCGACACGCTGTCGGCGCCATATTGCATCATGGCAACAGGCTGCCTGTCCGAACCCAAGGCGATCAGCTTCCCCGGAATGGCGAATTTTGCAGGCGAAACCTATTCGACCTTCGATTACCCCGAAGGCGGCGTCGATTTCACCGGCAAGCGCGTCGGCGTGATTGGCACCGGATCGTCGGGCATCCAGACGATCACGACGATTGCGCCGCAGTGCGCGCATCTCACCGTGTTTCAACGCACTCCCAATTACAGCGTGCCCGCGCACAACCGACCGCTGACTGATGCCGAACAGGCCGAATGGGATGCGACGCGCGACGCGTATCGCGCCCGCGCCAAGCAGCATGGCTTGGCGGCATGGCTCGATCCCAATGATGTGCCCGCAGCCGAAATGACCGCGCAGGACCGTCAGCAGCAGTTCGACATGCGGTGGAATTATGGCGGTTTCCGCATTCTTGGGCCGTTTGCCGACCTTGCGACCGACCTTGCGGCCAATCGCTATCTCGCCGATTATGCGGCGGGCAAGATTGCCGAAACGGTCACCGACCGGGTGCTGGCCGACAAGCTGACTCCCAAAACCTATCCATTCGCGACCAAGCGGCTGTGCGTCGATACCGGCTATTACGCGGTCTACAACCGGCCCAATGTGACGTTGGTCGATCTCACGCAAACCCCGATCGAGACGATCACCGCTACCGGCATTCGCGCTGGCAATGTCGAACATCCGCTCGATGCGATCATCTACGCGATGGGTTTCGATGCGATGACGGGCACGCTGTCGAAGATCGATATTTGCGGGCGCGGCGGTGTTCCGTTAGCTGAAAAATGGGCCGATGGACCTGTGACGTATCTCGGGCTGATGATCGCGGGCTTCCCCAATCTGTTCACGATCACAGGGCCGGGCAGCCCATCGGTGCTGACCAATATGGTGATGTCGATCGAACAGCATGTCGACATGATCGCCGATGCCATTGCGCATCTGCGCGAACACCAGCTTGCAACAATCGAGCCAACGACGGAGGCCGAAACCGGCTGGGTCGCGCATGTTGCCGAGGTCGCCGATACGACGCTCTATCCGCAAGCAGCGAGCTGGTACATGGGCGCAAACGTGCCGGGCAAGCCGCGCGTGTTCCTGCCCTATGTCGGCGGATTTCCGGCCTATGTCGAAGCCTGTCAGGCGATTGTCGCGGCGGGCTATCAGGGGTTTGCGATGGAGGCATTGCCGTCCCCAACAGCTTGACATTGAGATAGGCTTGTGCCTATGGCGGTCAGATGACAGTCGGTTCTATCACGTCCGGTTCATGTGCTTTGCTTGTCCTGATAAATCACGGTTCAACGACCGAATCGCTCGCTTCAACGCACAGAACCCCCCTCTTTGCAGTCAACTTGTCTCTGGTGTTAATGCCAATGATTGCCGGGTCGCGGCCTGTTCGGTCGATCGCCCTCACAATCGACAGCCTCGGGTGGGTTTCGGCGGACGTCGATCGATGATAGCCTTCGCGCAAACATCATAGGAGACTCGCGATGCATGATCTGGTGATCCGCAACGGAATGATTGTCGATGGCAGCGGCGCACCGCGCTTCACAGGCGATGTCGCGATCGATGGCGGGCTGATCTCGGCAGTCGGCAAGGTCGAGGCCAGGGGCCGCGAAGAGATTGATGCGGCGGGGAAAGTCGTCGCGCCGGGCTGGGTCGATATCCACACGCATTATGACGGGCAGGCAACGTGGGATAAGGAAATGGGCCCCTCGTCATGGCATGGCGTCACGACGGTCGTCATGGGCAATTGCGGCGTCGGTTTCGCGCCTGCACGGCCAGACCGGCACGAATGGCTGATCCGGCTGATGGAGGGCGTGGAGGATATTCCGGGCACGGCGCTCGCCGAAGGGATGAGCTGGAACTGGGAGACGTTTCCGCAATATCTCGACGAGCTTGAACGGCTGCCGCGCACGATCGATGTCGGCACGCATGTCCCGCACGGCGCGGTGCGCGCCTATGTGCTCGGCGATCGCGAACAGCCCGGCGCGGTGCCGACAGAAACCGACATCGCGGCGATGTGCAAGATCGTCGAGGAAGGCGTTCGCGCAGGGGCATTGGGCTTTTCGACCTCGCGGACGGTGCTGCACAAATCGGTCGATGGCGAACTCGTGCCGGGCACGACTGCGACTGCCGAGGAATTGGTGGCCATCGGTCGCGCGGTCGGCCGTGCAGGCCATGGCGTGTTCGAAATGGCGTCCGATCTGAAGCGCGAATGGAACGAATTCGAATGGATGGGGCGGCTGAGCCGCGAAACCGGCGTTCCTGTGACCTTTGCAGCACTCCAGTCTATCGCCAAGGAATTGCCCTTGGACGAACAGATCGCCACGATGCGCGCCGAAAATGCCAAGGGCGCGAAGATCGTCGCGCAGATCGCGTTGCGCGGCAATGGCATCATCATGGCGTGGCAGGGGACGGTCCATCCGTTCCGCTTCAAGCCCGTCTGGGCCGACATCGAAGCGCTTGGGTCATGGGATGCGCAGTTGGCGGCGCTCAAGGATCCCGCAATCAAGGCGCGTTTCCTGACCGAGGACTCTGTTTATCCCGAAAGCGATGTCCTCGAACTGCTCAAGATCGTCGAAGCCGGCTTCTTCATGCAATATGAAATGGACGATGATTTCAACTACGAGCCAACGCAATCCGAAAGCATCATGGCGCGCGCGGCGGCGGCGGGTGTTTCGGGGGCGGAATATGCCTATGACCTGCTGATGCGTGATGAGGGCAAGGGGTTCATCTATTTCCCGATCCTCAATTACGCCGATGGCAATCTGAACTTCCTCGAAGCGCTCCAGGACGCTGATGATACGGTCAACTCGTTGTCCGATGGCGGCGCACATTGCGGCACGATTTGCGACGCCGCCTCGCCCACCTTCATGCTTCAGCATTGGGTGCGCGATCGCAAGGGCCACCGGATCACCTTGGAAACCGCGGTCAAACGCCAGTGCCGCGACACCGCGATGCTTTACGGCCTCGAAGATCGCGGGCTGCTCGCACCGGGCTATCTCGCCGATGTCAACGTGATCGACATGGAGGCGTTGAAACTCGGCAAGCCGTGGCTCGCGTTCGATTTGCCTGCAGGTGGCAAAAGGCTACTGCACAAGGCCGATGGCTATGACTGCACGATCAAATCGGGGCAGGTGACGTTCCGCAACGGCGAATATCTCGGCGTCCATCCCGGCGTGGTCATCCGCGGGCCGCAACAGGTGGAACTCGCGATGGCGGCGGAGTGAGGGCTTACCGGCTTCACCGTTATGGCGGACCGGAAGCCGCTGCACTCGACGATGCGCCAGAGCCGCAGCCGGGTCCGTGCGACGTGCAGGTCAAAGTGACGGGCATGGGCCTGAATCCTGTCGATTACAAAATCCGCACCGGTATGCTCAAAGCGATCCTGAAACTGTCCTTCCCGGCGATCCTCGGAAACGAATTGTCAGGCGAGGTCATCGCGGCAGGTGCCGATGTGACGCGTTTCAAAATCGGCGACAAGATTATCGCGCGTGTCGAAACCGAACGCCAAGGTGCGTTCGCCGAGTGTGCGTGTATCGACCAAGGCGTTGCGGCATTTGCGCCTGCAAGCATCGATCTTGTTGCCGCTGCGGCACTGCCGCTGGCAGGGCTGACGTCGCTTCAGGCACTTCGCGACGAACTGTTGCTCGGACCGGGCAAGCACGTCCTCATCACTGCCGGTGCGGGCGGCGTTGGGACATTCGCGATCCAGATTGCCAAATGGCTGGGTGCAGAGGTGACCGTCACTGCCTCCCCGCGTGGCGACGCATTGGTGCGCGAACTGGGGGCCGATCACGTTATCGATTATACCAAAGTCGATCTTGCAAGCGTCGGGCGACGTTTCGATTGCGCATTCGACCTTGCAGGAGGTGACGCGCTCAACGCCTGTTTCCTCGTCGTGAAACCCGGCGGGATGGTTGTCTCGGTTGCCGGGATGCCCGAACCTGTGACTGCCAGCAAGGATCTGGGCCTTGGTTTTGGCATGCAGGCATTGCTGTGGTTGGCGAGCTTTGGTCTGCGACGCCGCGCAACGGCGAATGGCCTGCGCTACCGGTACCTGTTCATGCACCCGAGCGGATCCGAACTGGCCGAGCTTGTCGACCTTGTCGATGCTGGTGCGTTGCGCGTTGTGATCGACCGCAGATTTGATTTTCAGCAGTTGCCCGAAGCCATAGCATATCTTGAGGCCGGCCGGGCCAAGGGGAAGGTGGTGGTGGCAGCTTGACCTCCGTCTCCGCCCCCATCACGACCCGACGATGCGCGCGTCGTTCCTGATCGTCGACGATTTCCTCGCCGATCCGCTTACGGCGCGGCGGCAGGCGCTGGCGCTTGGCTATGATCCTGCGAAAAAGGCGGGCAATTATCCCGGGCTGATGTCCGATGTGCCACTCGATGTTGAAGGAATGGCAGACGCAGTGTCATCACTGTTGGGTGAGACGCTGGTCGCAGCACCCGATACGTTGCACGGGCATTGCCGCCTCACCTTGAAGGCCGATAGGGGCATTACCGGGGTGCATATCGACCCATGCCATTATTCGGGCATTCTCTACCTCTCGCTTTCCGAACATTGCCGGGGCGGGACCGAATTTTTCCGCCACCGCCGTACCGGGCTTGAAGTGGTACCACACGACATCACCCGCATCAACGCAGCGGGCTACGCCGATATCAACGCGCTGGTCGCAGATGTGGTCAACAAGGACACGCGATCGCCCTCGAAATGGGAACGGAGCTTCACAGCCCCGATGCGCTTCAACAGGATGATTTTGTTTTCGCCCTGGCTGTTTCACAACGCCGCACCAGCGTTCGGTGACAGGCCCGAAAACGGGCGGCTGATACAGACGCTATTCTTCGCCAAAGGTTGATTGGCTTGCGCCCGGCGGCTGCGGCGCTAGCCTGAATCCAACGAAAACGGGGAGTAAGGCAATGCGGCATATCGCCATCGTGGGATCGGGACCGGCGGGATATTACACCGCCGAGGCCGCGCAAAAGGCGTTCGGCAATGATGTTCGGATCGACATTATCGACCGGCTGCCGGTGCCATACGGCCTGATCCGTTTCGGCGTCGCACCCGATCACCAGTCGATCAAGGGCGTTTACAAACGCTATGAGGCCGTCAGCCTCTCGGACAATGTCGGCTTTGTCGGAAATGTCACTGTGGGCAGCGATGTGACGATTGCCGAACTGCAATCGCTTTACGATGCCGTCGTTCTGGCAACCGGAGCGCCCGATGATCGGCATCGTAAAGCGATTGCAGTTCGGCAATCGTCACATCGCTGCCCACAGTGACATTTCCGACAAAGCCGACATTGTCCGAGAGGCTGACGGCCTCATAGCGTTTGT
>JANPIQ010000101.1:0-2206 GCA_031425075.1 Sphingomonadales bacterium | reverse complement strand
TTGGAAGCGATACTCAGCCTCTACTCGGGGCGAAAAGCCGATGCACCCGAAGTCAAACTGGGCGGACGCAACGATGTTGCCCGTATCGTCAACAATCTCTCGAGACCGTTAGGCGAAAACCTGCTGCGATCACTCCGCAAGAAAGATCGCTTGCTCGCCGATGCGATCGAAGAGGAAATGTTCGTTTTCGAAGATCTTGGACAGCTTGATACCAAGGCGTTGGGCGCAATCCTGCGCAATGTCGATGCCGACAAGATAGCGCTCGCGGTTAAGGGTGCAAGCAATGTTCTGGGCGACAAGATGCTCGGCACCTTGTCTGCCCGCGCCGCCGAAACGATCCGCGACGACATGGCCGACATGGGCGCAGTGAAGCGTACCGATGTGGAAGAAGCCCAAAAAGCGGTGATCGCCATTGCTCGCCAGATGGCAGCATCGGGCGAAATCACGCTCGGCGGGAAGAGCGACGATTATGTCTGACGTCGCCATTACCGTCCAACCATTATCGGCCATCGCCGGGCAACGGTCAGCATTCAAGCCGATGCGGGCCTTGAACGTTCGAAGCGAAGCGCCAGCCGAACCAGTTGACGAATATGCCCGCGGCCTAGTCGACGGCCAGCAATTGGCGGCTGCCGCCTTCGAGGTTGAGAAAAGCGCGTTACTCGATTTAATGGCAAGTGCGCAGGCGCTGAAACCAGAAGCAGGACCCGAGCTATCGATATTGCTGCGCGAAACAGTCATCGGTCTCGTGCAGCAGATTGTAGATAGTATCAAAATTGACACTACTTTTCTGGAAGCGCAGATCGCCCGCGCGGTCGCGGTCATTACCGAAGCAGACGAAGCGCGTCAGATCATCCTCCACCCAGAGGATGCGGCGTTGGTAGGCAATCACATCCATTCGCTTGCTGTGCAGACCGACCCCGGACAACCACGCGGCATGGTTCGCATCGATTGCTCGAAAGGCTGGATCGAACATGGCGTCGCGCTCGGCATAGAACGCTTGCGCGAATTGCTGGAGTTACCGGCATGAACGCCCGAGTTGCAGAGGCAGCGCAGGCGCTCCTCGCCGGAATCCATCTCGACGCGGCATGCCCGCGCCGGGTCGGGTCGCTGGCATCGTGTAAGGGACAATTTCTCGAAGCAGCGGCGTTTCCCTACCCGGTGGGCACTGCAGCCCGAATATCGCGCACCGGTGGTGGCTTCGTCTCGGGCGAAGTTGTGGGCTTTCGTGGCAATCTCAGCATTATCCAGCTATTTACGCAAAACGCCTCGGTTTCCGCTGGCGCCCCTGTGTTCCCAGATGGCCGTCATGACCGCATTGCTTGCGGCGATCGCCTGTTGGGCCGGATCATCGACGCAAATGGTGTTCCGCTCGATGGCAGACCTTTGACCGGTTGCGCCGAAAATTGGCCGCTGGCAGGCATCGCCACGAATCCGCTGGCAAGAGGCCGCGTGACTAAACCGATCGATTGCGGTGTTCGCGCGATCAATGGCCTGTTGACCATCGGTGAGGGCCAAAGGGTCGCGATCATCGCCGGTTCGGGTGTTGGCAAATCGGTGCTGATGGGCCAGATCCTCGAAGGCATCGACGCCGACGTGATTGTTACCGGCCTGATCGGCGAACGCGCACGCGAGGTCAGCGACTTTATCGAAACCAGACTGACGCCGCGCATCGCCGCGAAGTCAGTTGTTGTTGCTGTTGCCGCCGACCATTCGCCGCTGCTGCGTATACGCGCCGCGATGCGCGCAACCGCGATTGCCGAATATTTTCGCTCGCGCGGCAAAAAGGTGCTGCTGTTGATCGATAGCCTGACCCGCATTGCGCATGCCCAACGCGAAATCGGGTTGGCATTGGGCGAACCGCCGACGATTAAGGGATATACGCCCTCGTCGCTGGCGTTGATCCCGCAACTGGTCGAACGCGCTGGAGTCGACAGCCGTAGCGGCGGGTCGATCACGGCAATCTACACAGTGCTTGCCGATGGCGGCGATCTTGATGATCCTGTGGTTGATGCCGCCCGTGCGATCGTCGACGGCCATATTGTGCTGTCGCGCGACCTTGCCGAGAGCGGCGTGTTACCGGCGATCGATGTCGCCCGCTCCTAGTCACGAGTGATGCCCGATATCGTAAATGCGCAGCAACTTTCCGCCGCCGCCCGTTTCCGCCAGCTTTGGTCGGCATATGACCAGAACCGCGACCTTTTGCTTA
>JANPIQ010000100.1:0-1914 GCA_031425075.1 Sphingomonadales bacterium | reverse complement strand
GCGCTGCAGCGTGGTAAGGAAACTCGCCGGCAAGTTCCTCGCATTGTCCGCCATCGTCCCCCGCGTCACCACCACCCCCGGCTCGGCGAGCAGCGCCTTCAACCAGGCCCGCGGCAACGGCGTCGTCGTCAGCATGATGCGAGGGTTCACCCCCAGCCGCGTCGCCAGCCGCAAATTGGTCAGCGTGTCCTCCGCCCGCGGCCAGTGCGCAAACTCATCGCCCCAGGCAAAATCGAACTGGCTCCCGCGCAAACTGTCGGGCTCGCCGCCCGAAAACAGCCGCGCCTGCGTTCCATTCGCCCAGTTGAGCTGCCGCAGGCTCGGCACGAAGGTCACATCACCCCCCGCCGGAACCCGCGCCAACAACCCCGATTCCCCCTCCACCATCACCGCCCGCGCCGCCTCCAGGCTCGCGCCAACGAGCGCAATCCGGCTGCCCGGCCCGGTGGCGGCAAGCTCATGCACCCACTCCGCCCCGGCCCGCGTCTTGCCGAACCCGCGCCCGGCGAGAATGGCCCAGATCGACCATTTTCCCTCCGGCGGCTGCTGCGCCGGGCGGAGGCATGCAACGCCGCGGACGGCAAATGCCATGTGCACCGGATCATGCTGCCGGATGATCCGCCTGATATCGGGGTTAGCGCTTTCCAAAATCGACTCGCCTGGCGCTTTATCTGTCGGGCGGTCTGCCATGCGGTCCGCCTCCACTTTAGAACTTTGGGGGTGCTTTGGCGGCCGGGGCCATCGGCCCAGACCGCACAGCTACGGCGACGAATTTTCGCAAAAAAAAGGATGTGCAGACATGCAAGGCATCGCACCCCGTCGAGCGCCAGTTGACGTCGCTGGCGGAATTGTCGACGCGTAACCAACCTTTGGATGGAGGACCTGATGATCTTTGCTCCCCGCCTGCCGACTGTTATCGCGGTCGCGGTCATTGCCTGTGTTCAGGCTCCAGCCGCCACCGTGACCGGGAGCGTGACCGCTGGCAACGCGGCCGACGTCGGGGCAGAGGTGGTGATGTTCGAACCGGGGCCAGAGCTGACGATGCTGGCTGACATCGAAAGAACGCCCGATCTGCGCGTGATGTTCGAGCGCCGAAGCACGGTTCCGGCACTCGATGCCAAATTGAGCTTTGCGAGACGGGTCAGCACAGCCGACTATCCGCCGGAAGACGTCGAAGGCTTCTTGCTGCCGGTCGGCCTTGAGGTTAACAGTTATCTCCTGCTGTTTGCGCCCAATCAGTACATCAAACAGGGGCGACCCGACCTCAGCATCGGCGGCACGCTGCATTTTTCGCGAGCCATTATCGGCTTTGTAGCTGAACCCAAGGTGTTGAGCGGCGCTGAGTGGGCACAACGCGGCGGCATCGACTATAGCGGCCTCAAGACCTTGGACTTTCGCGATGCATTTGCATTCAGTGGCACCGAAGCGACCTATTTCCTGCGGAATCTCGATACTTCGGCCTATGCGATCCGGGTGTTCACGACCGTGCCGGAACCCGGCAGCTGGACGATGCTGATCGCCGGCTTTGGACTGATCGGCGCCGCACAGCGCCGTCGACGAGCGGTCGCAGCCTGACCGGCAAAGGTGGCCGATGCCGTGCGCAGCATGTTGCAGATCGCGGCGTGCCGGTGAAGCAACGAGGCTCAGCCTTCAGTTCCCGGCCCCGCCAGCGCCCGGATTTCGCTGCGGATCCTGGCGATCTTTGCGGCGTCGATGGTGACCATCGGGCGCATCGGCGCCGGCGTCCGGCGCTTGAGCATTTCGAGGGCGGTTTTGGCGTCGATGGCGCTGGCATGGCCTTCGAGGAGGTTCGACAGCACGCGCATTTCCATCTGTTCCCAGGCGAAGGCGAGCGCCTGGCGCCATTCGGCTTCGAGCGTGGGGCAGCGTTCGCGCATCTGATAGGCGCTGGCG
>JANPIQ010000099.1:0-2828 GCA_031425075.1 Sphingomonadales bacterium | reverse complement strand
GCCATCGCGGCCATGATCGCCGGCAAGACAGCCTCGAACGCATCGCGCGCAGATGCGCTTCGGATCGCGCGGATCTTGCCGCTGCGCCACCGTTTTAATCGCTGCATCACGCTTGCCGGATCAGCATAGCCCAAATCGGTCAACTGCTCCTCAAGCGGCAGGCCTTCGTCGGCCAATCGCGGCCCTTCACTGCCGCCAGTATCCAACATCCGGTCGAAGATCGCCGCGACCTGCGCGGTGATCGGCGCGATGGCGGCAATCAACGCATCTGCATCGGCCAGTCCATGCAGCCGGGCGACGGCGTCTGCGGTGTCACGATTGCCCGGAATCTCGTGCGTCTGCCGGTCGCTATGCATTTGCAGGCGATGTTCGATTGTCCGCAACTGGCTGTAGGCAGCAGACAAGGTCTCCGCCTCCTGCGCCGAAATCGGGCCAGCCTGCGCCAATGCCGCGAGCGCGCTGCGCGTATCGGCCATGCGCAAGTCCGGATCACGGCCACCGTGGATCAACTGATGCGCTTGCGCAAAAAATTCACATTCGCGGATTCCACCATGGCCACGCTTCAGGTCGAAACCGAGGCCCATTTTCTGGCCCTTGGCATAATGGTCGCGGATTTGCGCGGTCATCGCGGTGATATTCTTCAATTGCCAGAAATCGAGCGACTTGCGCCAGATGAAGGATTGAATGGCGTTCAGAAAATAATCGCCAAGCGGGCGGTCGCCTGCGCTGACGCGCGACCGGATGAACGCCGCTTGCTCCCACGCCAAGGCGCTCGATTCATAATAGCCAATCGCCGCTTCGACTGGCAGGACAATAGGGCTGACCACGGGCGAGGGGCGCAACCGCATATCGACTCGAAAGACAAAGACATCACCATCCATCGCCGACAGTAGCTCAATGATGCGGCGGCCATAACGTACGGCTGCCTCAGCCACATCGTCGCGTTCGCGGTGGGGCAGAGTTTTGGGATCGAACAGGAAAATCGGGTCAATGTCCGACGAATAATTCAGCTCGCGCCCGCCATGCTTGCCAAGCGCGATGACTGCGAAGCCTTGGTTGGGGGCGCCCGGCACGCGCTCTTCGATGGCGGCGGCAATGGCTTGGTCGAGCGCATGGTCGGCAAAATCGGACAGGATATGCGTGACGCGCGTGAGGTCCCATATGCCTGCGAGATCGGCAATTGCAGTGACCAGCGCAACGCCCTGTCGTTGTTTGCGCAAGACAGTGCCGACATTGTCAGCGCTGCGTGCGAGTGCGCTGGCCAAAGCTGCGTCAAAGTCGCCTGCCGCGATGGCTGGCATTAGCTCCGCATTACGGTCGATGAGCCCGGCCAGAAACGGGCTGTTGTTGCGCGCGCGGGTGATTGCATCGGTGACAGTGCTCACAACCCGAGCGCCCCCAACCCATCGTCATTCCCGCGAAGGCGGGAATCCAACTCCGAACCTTTAGACTCTAAAGCTCTGTGCGTGCGAACCGCCAGCTCAGGCGTTGGATCCCCGCCTGCGCGGGGATGACGGAGTGGGTGCGTAGCGCTCACTTCCCCAAATAATCCCGCCGGAAATCCTGCGCAAAGGACGCAAAGCGACCTTCCGAAATAGCCGCCCGCATGCCCGCCATCAGCATCTGGTAATAATGCAGATTATGCTGAGTCATCAGCATCGCGCCCAAAATCTCGCCCGACCGGATCAGGTGGTGGACATAAGCGCGCGTCCATGTCGCGCACACTGGGCAGGTGCATTTGTCGTCGATTGGTCCCTGATCCTCGGCAAATTTGGCATTGCGGATGTTGATCGGACCATGATGCGTAAAGGCCTGACCATTGCGCCCGGACCGCGTGGGCAGCACGCAATCGAACATATCGATGCCGCGCTCGACCGCGCCGACCAGATCGTCTGGCTTGCCTACGCCCATCAGATAGCGGGGCCGGTCGACAGGCAATTGATCAGGCGCATAATCCAGACAGCCAAACATCGCCTCTTGCCCTTCGCCCACCGCAAGCCCGCCCACGGCATAGCCATCAAAGCCGATATCGATCAGCGCGTCGGCGGAGCGCTTGCGCAGTTCCTCGTCCAACGACCCTTGTTGAATGCCGAACAAGGCGGCGCGTGCCGCATGTTCGCCACCAGCGTCGAACCCGTCGCGGGAACGCTTTGCCCAGCGCATCGACAATTCCATCGATTTGATCGCCTCCTCGCGCGACACGCCATTGGCGGGGCATTCGTCGAACGCCATGACAATGTCTGATCCCAGCAACCGCTGGATTTCCATCGAGCGTTCAGGCGATAGCATGTGCTTTGACCCGTCGAGATGGCTTTGGAACGATACACCCTCTTCGGTAATCTTGCGCAATGCAGACAGGCTCATGACCTGATACCCGCCGCTGTCGGTCAGTATCGGCCGATCCCAGCCAGAAAACTGGTGCAGCCCGCCCAGCCGCGCCACACGCTCTGCACCGGGGCGAAGCATGAGATGATAGGTATTACCAAGGATGATATCCGCGCCCGTCGCGCGCACTTCTGCAGGTCGCATCGCCTTCACCGTGGCGGCGGTGCCAACCGGCATGAATGCCGGCGTGCGGATTTCGCCGCGCAGCATCTGGATTGCGCCCGTGCGCGCCTTGCCGTCGGTGGCGGATATCGAAAACTGGAATCTTGTCGTCATGTTGGGGGCTTTAGGGGCTGACAACCGATTTGTCATTCCCGCCTTCAGGGTGTCTCGCCTACGCTCGACACGAAAGGGTTTGGCAGGAGCGTCAGACACGATATCGCTACAGCGGGCACGGGCTGGGCAACCTGTTCAACAAAAAACTCCGTCGCACCAGCGCAGGC
>JANPIQ010000098.1:0-21084 GCA_031425075.1 Sphingomonadales bacterium | reverse complement strand
ACCCGCCCGTCCATCATTTCAGGAAAGCCGGTCAAGTCCGACACGTCGCGCACGACAAGTCCTGCCTCGCGCAGCGCCTTGGCAGTGCCGCCGGTCGAGACCAGTTCGACGCCCTTTGCGGCAAGCGCCTGCCCAAGCACGACAAGACCTGTCTTGTCCGAAACGCTTAACAGCGCGCGGCGAATGATCACCTCGTTCATCTTGGTCCCCGATCCCGTTCGCGCTGCCCGCTGGCGAGGGGAGGGGGTAAAGTCAACCGGCGCGTTTCAAGATCCACGAGACATTGGCACCGCCGGGCGGCGCTTCGGCATGGACAACCAGCTGTTTGGTCGGCTGCGGTGCGCCCTTGGCATCGACCCACAGGCTATCGTCGATCGATAATGCCCCGCCCCGGCAGCGGAACTGCCAGAGCGGGCCATGATCGATTCGCAGCAAAGCGGCTTGTCCATCAGCAGTGGGGGTAGCCTCGACGCCCGGCGCCAGATGGAAGCGGAGCGAAAAGCCTGGCACCATCGATTGCTTCTTGCCGCCCGCCGGAAGCAGCTGATCCTCGCCATGGAGTTCGCGGCCGTCACGTGTCAGGATCAGCGTACGGCGGTGATCGAGGCCAAAGCGTTTGCGGTATCCATCATGCCGAGCCTCGATCCGTGTGCTGTTTTCACCATCTTCGCGATCGAGTTCGACTTCGGTCACGCCCTTGCCGAGCGCGCCGTCGGACAGAAGCGCGGTTGAATTGCTGTCTGACAGCGTCAATGTCGAATGCGCCGCTGTCGTTCTGAGACCAGAGGCGAGCGGGCCATTGACCCGGCCGCCACCGCCATTGGCCCCGCCACAATTGACAATCAGCCGGTGATCGCCATCGCTCATTTCGAACGCCAGTGTCGATGCGCAGCCTTTTTCGGAGACACGGCCAAGCGGCGGCGGGGCGGCATCGCACACAAGGATCGTCGCGCCCCCCACCACGCGCTGATACCCCCAGTCGCGCGCCTGCGCGAGCGGGCGGGTGCGTACTCCCGAGGCTGAAACGATCGCGGTTACAGTGTCGTTGCCGAGCGGCCGCCCGCCCTGCCAGCTCGAAAGCCCCCCATCGCCCATGCGGACGCCGAGCAGCGGTGCGACCAGCGCTGTCAGGCCTTGCCGGATCGGTGCAGGCATATCGATGCGGCGGGCGTCATAGACACGCGCCAGCATCACAAGCACGCAAATCGCATCGGCCTGGCTGGCCGGGGTGCGGCAGATCAGCCCGCCATCGATCGTCATCGCGCTCGCCAGCGCCTTCGCCAGACCCGCTTCGCCATAGCTGCGACGGTGATCGCCGCCTGCAATCAAAAGGCCGGCGGCAGTCAGCCCCGCCCAAGCGGTGATCCGCGGCAGCCCTGCCGGCGCGCGATCAGCCGTGCGGTCAAGATGCCGTGCGCCACGCGCCAGGGCGTTTAGCACCGAAGAGCGATAGACAAGATCGGTGCTCGACAGGATCAGCGGCGCATTGGCTGCCCAATTCAGAATCCGGGCGCCCCAAAGATCGGGTCTCCACCCGATGTCGGTCACCCGCTCGCCATGATCTTCGATCCAGAGCCTCACCAGCGCCTCGGCGATCGGCGCCGCCTGCGCCCGCCGCGAATGCGCAGACAAATCGCGCAGGAAGCCAAAGCGCTGAATATGATCGGCAAAGCTGCGGCTTTTGTCGTCGGGCAGAAACGCGGTCGCAAACCCGCAGGTTTCGCCAAGCTTCACGATCTGCCCTTCGCTTAGTGCTGCGCCATCGCGTGCATCACCCGCAAACGGATCCTCAGGCACGGCAAGCAGCTTGAGCGGATACCGTCCTTTAAGCCGCATCCGGTGAAGCGGCGTGCGCCACGTCAGCCGCACCAGATGCGCCGTCAACCGCGCCGTTAACGATTCGCCCTGACCCCGCACGCGCATAAGCTGGCGGCCGGCGGGGATCGCATCATCGTCATTCTCGTGGTCGGCCATGCCTCGATCAGCCCCGCAGGCCTGCGATATTGGCCGCATATGCCTCGGGCCCGCCCCGGAAGCTCGCGGTGCCAGCCACCAGCACATCGGCCCCTGCTTCGATCACCCGCGGGGCGGTTGCCGAATCGATCCCGCCATCGACCTCGAGGCGAATATCCTTGCCCGTCTTGTCGATCATCTTGCGGAGCGATTCGATCTTGCGCAGCTGGCTTTCGATGAAGCTTTGTCCGCCAAAGCCGGGATTGACGCTCATGACCAGAACCAGATCGACCTCTTCGATCACATAATCGAGCATCTTAGCAGGCGTTCCTGGATTGAGCGAAACACCCGCCTGTTTGCCGCACGCCTTCACGCGCTGGATCGAACGGTGCAGATGCGGCCCCGCCTCCTGATGGACGGTGATGATGTCCGACCCGGCGTCGGCGAATGCCTCGATCATGTGATCGACGGGGGTAATCATCAGGTGAACGTCGAAAATCTTTGTCGAATGCGGGCGCAGTGCCTTGACCACCATCGGACCTATCGTGAGGTTGGGCACGAAATGCCCATCCATCACATCGACATGGATCCAGTCGGCACCTGCGGCGTCGATGGCCCTGATCTCTTCCCCGAGACGCGCAAAATCGGCAGACAGGATCGATGGGGCGATAAGAACAGGCTGTGGCATGACGTTCCCTAGTCACACGGCGGGCACAAGGGAAGCACTTGCCGGGATGGCATGAGCGCTTTAGCCGCCTGACCGTGCCAGAACTTCCCGAAGTCGAAACCACCGTGCGCGGGCTTGAGGCTGTGCTTGACGGGCAGGTCGTATTGCAGCTGGAAACCCGGCGTGCCGACCTGCGCCGGCCATTTCCCGTCGATCTGCGTCAGCGAATGACAGGCGCACAGATTACCGGTCTTTCGCGTCGCGCCAAATATGGGCTGATCGATACCGATCGCGGCGATACCTTGATCTTTCACCTCGGCATGTCGGGGCGGTGGCGGATCGACCCTGTAGATGATCTTGTCCATGATCATCTGCTGATACAAACCCGCACCGGCCGCCGGTTGCTGCTCAACGATCCGCGTCGATTCGGCTCGGTCGACCTGGTGCCAACCGATCGGCTTGGCGACTGGCCTGCGTTTGCAGCACTCGGCCCTGAACCTTTGGGGGCAGGGTTCGATGCCAAACGCCTTGCCGCGGCGCTTTGGGGGCGAAGCGCACCGATCAAGGCCATGCTGCTCGACCAGAGGATCGTGGCGGGTCTTGGCAACATCTACGTGTGCGAGGCTTTGCATATCGCGCGGATCGATCCGCGTTGCCCGAGCGGGTCGATTGCGATTGCCAGGCTGAAGCGGCTGGTCGATGCGATTCGCCACGTTCTGACCACCGCCATCGCCGCAGGCGGATCGACGCTGCGCGATTATACCCGGCCCGATGGCGATCTTGGATATTTCTTCAAACAATGGCGCGTATATGGGCGTGAGGACCAGCCGTGCCCCGCCTGCAACAGGCAGGTATTGCGACAGACCGACAGCGGGCGATCGACCTTCTGGTGTTCGAAATGTCAGCGATAGCGGTTGACCTCTCTTGGGCATTCGGTTAGGCGCGCCCGCTCAATTTACGCAGCACAAGCGATTGCGCCGCACGTCTCTGGCATTTCGAGGAACGACATGGCGAACACGCCGCAAGCAAAGAAGCGCATCCGTCGCAACGACCGTCGCGCCCTGGTCAACGGAAACCGCGTTGGCCGGATTCGCACTTTTGTCAAAAAGGTAGAGGCTGCGATTACCGCAGGTGACAAGGATGCCGCAGCAACCGCACTGGCGGCAGCGCAGCCTGAAATGGCGCGCGGCGTTGCACGCGGCGTGATGCACAAGAACACCGCATCGCGCAAATTTTCGCGGCTGACCAAGGCCGTTGCCGCAATCGGCTGATTTCGATCCACATTGGGACTGGAAAACAGGTCAGCCGATCCCAATCGGCTGGCCTTTTTTCATGCCCCTGCTTGACCGGCGCTGTCACAATTTTCGGCCGACCCGGAAATGCCGGATTTCGGGCGATTCGCGTCTGGCCGCGCTCAGAAATGTCACCGAAAACGGCGAAAATCCGGGGAATTCTCACAGAATCCCGGATTTCCGGGACTCTGCCGAGTCAATCGGGTTTTTTTTCAGTTCTGTGACATTGTTTGCTTGCCCGAACCGGCCGCGCGTCCCTAGAAATTGCGATGCGGCAGCGACGACTCGTATCGCCGTGCAGACCGGTAGCTTTGCACCGTTAATCGCCCGGGGAGGCGAACGGTTTCTTGCGCTTTGCGGCTGGGGGGACAATTGTTGGAGGCCGCGAGGGGATGCACACTGTGTCGGGTAATGATGGTGTTGTGCCCGGTGAAATGTTGCTTGCCCATCAGTGGCAGCAGATCCGGACAACATTGCGCCAGAGCATTGGCGCGCGGAGTTTCGATCATTGGCTCAAGCCGGTGGTCCTGTCGGGGTTCGACGCCACTCAAGGCATAATCCGCCTGTCCGCACCGTCCGATTTTATGGCAGGCTGGGTCCGCAGCCATCATGGCGAGCGGCTGCTACATGTATGGCGGGTCGTTTTGCCACAGGTGCGCGCGGTCGAGATCGAAGCGGTGGTCGATGGCGTTGTCCAGATCGCGTCGCCTTCTGCCGACACTGTCGAAGCGCCTGTCGCCACACTTCTGCAACCGCCCAGTTTTACGTTCGATCCGCGGTTGACCTTCAGCCGGTTTGTGACCGGGCCTTCGAATGGCGTTGCGGCCAATGCCGCGCGGGCGCTGGCGTCTTCTGCGACGATCCGTTTCAGTCCGCTCTATCTCCATTCGCAGACCGGTCAGGGCAAGTCGCATCTGCTTCACAGCATCGGGCATGAATTTCTGGCGTCCAAGCAAGGCGCGCAAGCACTCTATATGTCTGCCGAACGGTTCATGTTCGAATTCGTCACGGCAATGCGGGCACGCGATACGCTGTCGTTCAAAACACGGCTGCGTTCGGTCGATCTGTTGATGATCGACGATGTCCAGTTTATCGCAGGCAAGGAATCGACGCAGGAGGAGTTCCTCCACACGGTCGATGAACTGATGGCCAACGGCAAGCGGCTGGTGATCAGCGCCGATCGCCCCCCGCATGCGCTTGATGGCGTCGAAGGCCGGATATTGTCGCGACTGACGCAGGGGCTGGTCGTCGATATCCAGCCCGCCGATTTCACGCTGCGCCAGGCGATTCTGACATCGAAGGTCGCACAGGTTGAAGGCGTGGTTGTGCCGCCTGAGGTGATCGATCTTCTTGCCGCCCGGATCGTGACCAATGTCCGCGAACTCGAAGGCGCGCTCAACCGGCTCGTTGCCTATGCCGGGCTGGCTTCGCGCGACGTTACGCTCGATTACGCCGAAGAAGTGCTGTCGGACATGTTTCGCGCCAGTCGCAGGCGAATCACGATCGATGAGATCCAGCGACGCGTTTCGGATCATTTTCGCATACGCCATGCCGAAATGGTGTCGGCGCGGCGCGCGCGCGAAGTGGCACGGCCAAGGCAGATTGCGATGTATCTGGCAAAACAGCTGACACCGCGGTCACTGCCCGAAATCGGCAGGCGATTCGGCGGCCGCGATCATACCACGGTGATTCACGCCGTGCGCCAGATCGAAAAGCTCCGTGCCGCCGATAGCGAGCTTGATAATGACGTCCGCACGCTGATGCGCGTGCTCGAGGGTTGACCGGCCGGCGTCAAACCGGGCTGATGGGCCCGGAATACCTGCGCGCCTAGCTGAACGCGCGCTGCAAGCGCTATTCAGCACGGCGCAAGCGTTGTTCGCGCATTCTCTCCATGCGCGCCGGAAACGATCCGGCATCGCAACCGGAGAAGTAACCATGCGTATCTTGACCACATCGGCCACCATCGCGGCGACAAGTGCGATGCTGTTTGTATCGACTGCAGCTCTTGCCCGTCCGGGCGACAGATATCGTGGTCATGACGGTATCGATGCCGGCGATGTCATAGCAGGCGCGCTGATCATCGGCGGCATCGCGGCGATTGCGTCTGCAGCATCAAACGACCGCAACGATCGTTATGAAGGCGGCTATGGCTATCGCAATCGCGATGGGCGTTATGGCAGCGCTTATGGCTATGATCGGAGCTATGGCGATACGGGATATTATCAGAACGGATATGGCAGCCGGACTGCGGTCGACCAGTGCGTCCGTGCCGCGCAAAACGAGGCGCGACAATTCGGGCAGGCACGTGTTACTGACGTCACGCGCATCGATCGCATTCGCGGCGGGTATGAGGTGCGGGGCCGCCTGGTCGTGCAGGATCGCGACTGGAATGGCTGGCGCGGCCATCGCGGCGGCTGGGATCGCGGCAATCAATATGGCCGTTACAATGAAGGCTATGAACGCGGGCGTTTTTCGTGCGTCACGCGGCGCGGGCAGGTGCAGGATGTCGATCTGATCGGATTGCGCAACTATTGATCGAAGCTAAGGGCTGTGCGTATGGGTTCACGCACAGCCCGTTTTCGCCTGATCGTGATCTAGGCACTGTTCGTCGGCGCTGGTTGGAATATTCGCGCACAGCTTCCCAATGCTGCGCATGGGAAGGCCACCCAATTGGAGACCAAAAACCGTGCGCAACATATTTGCCATCACCGTCCTTGCCGCAACGTCAGTACTGTCTCTTGCTACCGCGGCAACAGCAGCGCCCCAGAACGCCAGGTCATCAAAAAATGCCGCTGCCGATACTGCCGCAGCCCATATCGCAAAGCTCGATCCGGCGACGGCAGGCGCGCTTGATGCTGCTTTGACAGGTTCGGTGCGGAGCGACGACGAACGTTCGCGTGATGCGTTTCGCAACCCCAAAGCCGCACTTGGGTTTTACGGGCTGAAGTCCGATATGACCGTAATCGAAGTGTCCCCCGGCGGCGGCTGGTGGACCGATATCCTGGCGCCGACGCTTCGCGAACGCGGAAAGCTGGTTGTGGGCGTCAACACCAACATCAATGGGCCTGCGCGCCGCAATCTTGGTGCGTTGCTCACGCGGTTTGCCGAAAAGCCCGATGTGTTCGACAAGGTCGAAATCACCAATTACGCTCCGGCTCAGGGCGGAAAGCTCGGGCCCGACAACAGCGCCGACATGGTGCTTGTGTTTCGCCACATGCATGGGCTGATCGGAGCCAGTCTTGCCCCGCAAGCGCTGAAAATCTATTACGATGTTCTCAAACCCGGCGGAGTGCTGGCAGTCGAGCAGCATCGCTGGCCTCAGGGCGCGCCCTATCCCGCCAAATCGGCCGACTGGGGTTATGACAATAATGGCTATATCAGCGAGGCCGATATTGCAGTGCTTGCCAAAACTGCCGGGTTCGAGCTTGCCGCCCGCAGCGAGATCAATGCCAATCCCAAAGACACGCGCGATCACAAGCACGGGGTATGGTCGCTGCCGCCCACGTTGCGCGGCGGGGAAACCGATAAGGCGCGGCTTTTGGCGATCGGCGAATCGGACCGGATGACGTTGCGGTTCGTCAAGCCTGTGCAGGCCGCCGCACGCTGATCTGGACAGCATGGCGGCGCATGCCTAACGCGCCGCCATGTCAATTCTGCCCGCACACTCGATCCTGATTGTCGATTTCGGCAGTCAGGTGACCCAGCTTATCGCGCGCCGGGTGCGCGAGGCCGGGGTCTATAGCGAAATCGCACCCTTCACTGCGGCTCAGGCGGCATTTGACCGGATGCAGCCCCAGGGGATCATCTTGTCGGGATCGCCTGCCAGTGTGGCCGTCGACGGATCGCCACGTGCACCGCAATGCCTGTTCGATTCGGGTCTGCCGATCCTCGGCATCTGTTACGGCCAGCAAGTAATGAGCCAGCAATTGGGCGGCACGGTCGAACCCGGCGATAGCGGCGAATTCGGGCGCGCGTTTATCGAAATTGCCGATGATTGCCTGTTGTTCGATGGCATTTGGAACAAGGGCAGCCGTCATCAGGTATGGATGAGCCATGGCGACAAAGTCACAGCGTTCGCGCCCGGATTCCGTGTGGTCGCCACAACCGACGGCGCGCCGTTTGCGGTGATTGCCGACGATGAGCGCCGCTATTACGGCACCCAGTTTCATCCTGTGGTCGTTCACACGCCCGACGGCGCAAAGCTGATCGCCAATTTCGTCCACAAGGTTTGCGGTCTTGCAGGCGATTGGACAATGGCCGAATATCGCGCCAGCAAAATCGCCGACATCCGCGCGCAGGTTGGCGATGGCCTTGTCATTTGCGGGCTTTCCGGCGGGGTCGATAGCTCGGTGGCCGCGATCCTGATCCACGAAGCCATCGGCAGCCAGCTGACCTGCGTGTTCGTCGACCACGGCTTGTTGCGGATGAACGAACGCGATCAGGTCGAACAGCTGTTCCGCGATCATTACAACATCCCGCTTGTTGTGGTCGATGCCGAGGCACGCTTCATGGCGGGGCTCGCAGGCGTGACCGATCCTGAAGCCAAGCGTAAATTCATCGGTGCCGAATTCATCGCAGTGTTCGAAGAAGAGGCCAAGGCACTGGGGGGTGCCGACTTCCTAGCCCAAGGCACGCTCTACCCCGATGTAATCGAATCGGTGTCTTTTACAGGCGGCCCGAGCGTCACGATCAAAAGCCACCATAATGTCGGCGGCCTGCCTGACAGGATGAACATGCAGCTTGTCGAACCCTTGCGCGAACTGTTCAAGGACGAAGTCCGCGCGCTTGGCCGCGAACTTGGCCTTGATGATCGGTTCGTCGGCCGACACCCGTTTCCGGGGCCAGGGCTGGCGATCCGGATGCCCGGCGACGTCACCAAGGATCGCTGCGACATCTTGCGGAAAGCCGATGCTGTCTATCTCGATGAGATCCGCAATGCTGGATTATATGATTCGATCTGGCAGGCATTTGCCGTGCTGCTCCCCGTCCGCACCGTCGGCGTGATGGGCGATGCGCGGACCTATGATTATGTCTGCGCGCTTCGGGCTGTCACCTCGGTCGATGGGATGACGGCCGATATCTATCCCTTCGACGCGGCGTTTCTCAGCCGCGTTTCGACGCGCATCATCAACGAGGTCAAAGGCATCAACCGCGTGGTCTATGACTATACATCGAAACCGCCCGGCACGATCGAGTGGGAGTAGCGGATAACCGGAGGCGGACTCGCTCGCACTGACGAGCCGGGCCGGAAGCACTGGCGCGGCAGGCGCTATGGCCGTCCTTGCTCTTCTCGCCGCGCTGCTGGCAGGCCGCCCGCCACCTGGTTCGAACAGTGCACTTGTGGCGTTCGCCCCCGGAAGCCGTCCCTCGACGGGCACAAATGCCGCACGCCATTCCAGTCTGCCCATCCTCTGGATCGATCCCAAAGGCAGGATGATGATCGTCGCGCTCGATCCGCCTCAAGCGATTCGAGCGTTCTACGCACATGGCGCCATGCTCGTCACCCGGTCGCCGATACTGGCGGGCTGCGCTTCGGATGGCGGCCGTGTAAGGTCGCGCCTGAACCGGTAGTCGGGGGCGGCCGCTCCCGGAACCCGGGCGCAGTCTTCCGCGTTATTGCAGCTCCTTATCAAGAGCCATGCTGACATTGCCTCACGGCCAATCGGCGCAACCATCTGGAAGAGTGTAATGCGGCTGCTTGAGCGCAGCGTGTATACAGGTCCCAACCTTTATAGCGCGCGTCCCATGATCCGTCTCAGGCTCGATCTGGGCGCGCTCGAGGACTGGCCGACGAACCGACTTCCGGGGTTTGACGATGCGCTGCTGCGCGTTCTGCCCGGGGTTGCCGCGCATGGTTGTAGCTATCGCACGCCGGGCGGACTGGTTCGGCGGATGCAGGAAGGCACGTGGCTGGGCCATGTCATCGAGCATGTCGCGCTCGAGCTGCAGACGCTTGCAGGTGCCCGGGTTTCGCGCGGCAAGACGCGATCGGTAAATCGACAGCCGGGCGTCTACGACATACTCTATTGTTACGCCGACAAGGTCAGCGGCCTTGCCGCAGGACGCGCGGCGATTGCGCTGGTCGACGCGCTGCTGCCGGACGACTTGCGCGGCACCACAGGACTCGAGCGGCTCGGCGATACGATTGGCCATGACGCGCTCAATGTCGATGCGATCGTTTCGGCGCTGCGGACGCTCGTGACGAAAAACGGCCTCGGCCCGAGCACCCGGGCGATCGTCGACGAAGCGCGGCGCCGGGGCATCCCGGCGCTCCGGCTCGACGAGGCAAGCCTGGTTCAGCTCGGATATGGCAGCCGTCAGCGCAGGATCAGGGCAAGCGTGACCGACGCCACCTCGCTGATTGGTGCCGAACTGGCGGGCAACAAGGCTGCGGCCAAGGCGCTAATGGAAGAAGCCGGTCTCCCGGTTCCGTCAGGCCGCGTGGTGCGGACGTTTGACGAGGCGCTGGCGGCGGCGCGGCAGCTGCGTTGGCGGGTCGTCGTCAAGCCGCTCAACGGCAATCACGGGCGTGGCGTCACTACAGGGGTCCGCGACGCCGCGTCGCTCGAGGCGGCATTTGCAATCGCCCGCCAGCTGTCGCGCAGCGTCATCGTCGAATGCGAGCTGCCCGGCAACGATCACCGCATCCTGGTTGTGGGCGGACAGGTGATTGCGGTTACCGAGCGCGTTCCGGCGCAGGTGACAGGTGACGGCCACCATACGGTCTCCGCGCTGATCGACGCAGTCAATGCCGATCCGCGCCGCGGCACCGGCCATGAAAACGTCCTGACGCGCATCAAGGTCGATGACACCGTCCGCACACTGCTCGACCAGCAGCGGCTGGGTTTGGACAGCATCCCGCCAGTCGGACGTTTGGTTCGGCTCCGCGGAACTGCCAATTTGTCGACGGGCGGCACCGCGATTGACCGGACCGATACGATCCATCCCGACAATGCGGCGATCGCGGTGCAGGCAGCGGCAATCGTCGGGCTCGATGTCGCAGGCATCGACATGCTCTCGGCTGATATCGGTCAAAGCGTGCGAGAAACCGGCGGCGGGATCGTCGAGGTCAATGCAGCGCCAGGGTTGCGGATGCACCTCCAGCCGTCCGAGGGGACACCGCGCGATGTCGCGCGGCCAATCGTCGCCTCGCTGTTTCCACCGCGCAGCCGCAGCCGTATCCCGATCTTCGCGATCACCGGAACCAACGGCAAATCGACGACTGCGCGGATGGTTGCGCGGATTTTGTCCGAGGCAGGCTATCGGGTCGGCCTCACGTCCACCTCGGGCGTCTATATCAATGGCCGGTTGCAGGTCGCTGCCGATGCGAGCGGACCGCGCAGCGCGCGGATGGTGTTGCGCAACCCGACCGTCGACGCCGCCGTACTCGAGGCGGCGCGCGGTGGCATCCTGCGCGAAGGGCTGGGCTTTGACCGGTGCGACGTCGGCGCGGTTCTCAACATCAGCGCCGACCATCTTGGCCAGAAGGGCATCGATACGGTCGAGGACCTCGCGCGCGTCAAGTCGATCGTCACCGAAAGCGTCGGGCGGCGCGGGTCTGCCGTGCTCAATGCCGATGATCGGTTGACACGCGCGATGGCGCGCCACGCGGGCGGGCGCCTCGTCTGGTTCAGCGCGGGTGCGGACACGACCGCGAACGAACTGGTCCGCCGCCATATCGCCGACGGGGGCATGGCGGTGGTCGAAGAGGATGGTGACGTTGTCCTCTACCGTAACGGGCGGACGGTGGTGGTGCCCACGATCGACGTGCCTGCGACGCTGGGCGGCGCTGCCGACTTCAACGTCTGGAACGCGCTTGCCGCCACCGCCATGACGGCTGCGTTCGGGATCGCGACCGAAACGATTGCGCTTGCACTTCGGACTTTCACGACTTCATTCGAGGAATCGCCGGGCAGGCTGAATATGCTCGATGTGCGCGGCGTTCGCGTCATCGTCGATTATGCGCATAATCCCGCCGCGCTCATGGCACTTGGACGGCTCGTCCAGCGTTTGCGTATCGATGACTGTCGCACGTTTGGCATGGTCAGCATTCCCGGCGACCGGCGCGACTGCGACTTGATCGAGATGGGTGCGCTGGCGGCCGATATCTTCGACGAAATCATGTTCCGCGAAGCACCCGATGGCCGGGGGCGACCCGCAGGGTCGATCAACGCGCTGATGTCGCATGGCGCGCTGTCGACCGGCAAGGCGGCGGACTGCGTGCATCGGCTGGCAAGCGAGGAAGACGCAACCGACGAATGCCTGCGCCGCGCGCGTCCCGGTGATCTCGTCGTGCTGATGCCGACCGACATCGACGGAATCTGGCACCGGCTGGTGGGCTTTGCTGAAGCGTCGGCACCGGGGGAAGACGATGCCGGGCCCGCTGCGATAAGGACTTTGGAGGCGGTCGATGGCTGAACCGCGCTCTTGGCGATCTTCAGCGGGCCAGGTATCGACACGGTCGATATAGGCAGGCGGCTTCGTTACGAAATCGCCCGCGAATTTGCGCCATTTATCGGTATCGAGCAAAGCTGACGCTTGGGCGGCAGCGCCGATTACGCCCGCGCGCGCGGTGAAGGCCCAAGCGCCACCACCTATGTCGTCGGCATCCGTATCTGGTTCTGACCGAAGCATAAACTGATCGAGTTCACCAACGTTATTGCCGGAAACCGGTCGCAAGACCGTGCCCCCTTGGAACCTGCCTCACATTGTTCCGTTAGCGTCGTTCAATAACAACGGTGACGATGTGTACAAAAGCGAGTTCGACGATCTCCACCCGCTTGCTGCGCAGTTCCGCGAGCATGTTTTGGCAGAAGATTTTCCATGTGTCGGCGCCAAGGCGGCGCTGTCGCGGCAGCAGATGCATATTCTGGTTGCGCATGACATCGCTTCGGCTTGGGACGATCTCCGCATTCTTCCAGCGCTGATGGAAGTCGTGTCGCGATATCGTGAGGATAACACGTTGTTTCGCACGTTCGTGGTCATTTTCGACGGTCCGGCACCCAAAAGCGAACACGCGTTTGAAACCGCACTATGGGCGCGTATCCAGTCGCTGACCGACAAGGATGACTGGCTGGGTTACAGGCCTGATCCTTCGGTCGATGAAGACCCCGAAAGTCCGCATTTTTCGTTAAGCTTCGGCGGTGAGGCTTTTTTCGTCGTGGGCCTCCATCCCCTGGCAAGCCGCCCTGCCCGCAGGTTCGCGCGACCGGCAATGGTGTTCAATCTGCACGATCAGTTTGAAGAATTGCGGCAAGCCGGCCGGTATGAAAAGCTGCGAAAATCGATCATCGGGCGCGATATCGAACTGGCCGGGGACGCCAACCCGATGCTCGCGCGCCATGGCGAAACCTCCGAGGCGCGCCAGTATAGCGGGCGCGTGGTTGGCCAGGATTGGTCTTGCCCTTATAAAAGGCGCGCAGCCGCATGACCGAGGGGCGGATTGCGCCGCGCACGGGAACCGCGTTTCTGCTTCAGGCAGGCCAGACATTGCAGGTGATCGATCCGCTCGGCGGGCAGGTGGCCGATCTTCTGGCATATAACGCGCATGATCTGCGCGAAGTGATTTCGTCGGGCCGTACGCTCGATTATGCGGGCCGGCTGTATCTGACCACGGGCGATAAACTCTATTCTAACCGTAGCACCGTGATGCTGACGATCGCGCACGACGATGTCGGCCGTCACGATTTCCTGTTGACCCCATGTTCGGAAGACACATTCAGAATATTGTACAACGATCCCGCCCCGCATCGCGGATGTTTCGGCAATCTGGTCGAAGCGCTCGCCCCATGGGGATTGAGCGCAGACGACGTCCCGGTTGCATTCAACTGTTTCATGAATGTGGATATTGACGGCACATCGGGTGTGTTTTCGGTTTTGCCGCCGCTTAGTGTTGCGGGGGATCGGATCGAATTAATTGCCGAGATCGATCTGCTGATCGCGGTGACGGCCTGTTCTGCCCCGCTATCGAACGGCGGCAGTTTCAAACCGATCGATTACCGGATTTTCGGCCCCGGTTGACAAAAACAGGAGCGATTCTCCGGGAGCCATGCCGACGGTCTTGGCGGAATGTTTGCGGCCATCTGTTTCATCGCGACGATGCCCCGTCTCGCATCTTGGAACTCTGACGCCCCCGATCGCGTTAACCTGTCGCTTTTCATGGGGAACTGACAATGAAAATGGATCGAGACATTTGGGGCGCCAAGCCTTACGAAGGCGATCCATTGGTCAGCCATATCGCGATGCTGGGGAACAGCCCGCCGCGCCGATGCGGTCTTGCCACCTACACGCGTGACAGCGGCGACGCACTTGGATCTTTGCCCGGTTCGCCCAAGGTCGACTATTACGCTATGGATGATGGTCAGATCACAGACTATCCTCAAGACATCGCCCTTATCGACCAGGATGATATCGCGGCTTATCAGGCAGCCGCCGACACAATTAACGCCAGCGGTGCGCAAGTCCTGTGGGTGCAGCACGAATATGGGATTTTCGGCGGTGAGGCAGGCAGTCATTTGCTTGCATTGATCAACCGCGTGCGGATCCCGATTATCGTCACGCTTCACACCATTCTCGAAGATCCCAGTGATGCGCAGCAACTCGTGCTCGAGCGCCTGATGGACCGCGCGGTGCGGATCGTGGTCATGGCGCAGCGAGGGCGAGACATCCTGACCGACAGGTATCGGATCGATGCCGACAAGATTGACGTTGTCGCGCATGGGGCGCCAGACAGGCCGGCGGAACATCCCGTTGCCGCGCGGGTGCGTCTCGGGCTCGATGACCGGCCGACAATTTTGACCTTCGGGCTGCTCGCTCCAGATAAAGGCATCGAGGATGCCATCGAAGCGCTTGCGATCGTTCGCGAGCAGTGCCCCGACGTGCATTATATCATTGTCGGCGCGACGCACCCGCATCTGCTGAAGGATGGCACCGACACCTATCGTGACGCGCTGCGTGATCGTGCAGCGCGACTGGGGCTGCTCGATTCGATCAGTTTCGTCGATCGTTTCGTTGAAATCGATGAACTGCTCGATTGGCTGGCCGCGGCCGATATCTATGTCACACCCTATCGCAACGCGGCGCAGATAACCTCGGGGACGTTAAGCTATGCCGTGGCGCTGGGGAAGGCCATCGTGTCGACGCCTTATGCTCATGCCACCGAGCTTCTGGCAGAAGGCCATGGTGAACTGGTTCCGTTTCGGTCTCCGCAGCTTCTGGCAGACGCGCTTGCCCGCCTTGTTACAGACGAACCGCGTCGTCGCGCGCTCGGTGAACGCGCTTACAAACGCGGGCGCGCCACGATCTGGCGGCGCAATGCCGAAGCGATGCGCCGCGTGCTTGCAGAAGCTCTCTCCGCAAGGGGAGACAAGCGCGCATTCATCTTGCCGGTCGCTGCGCGCCTCGCACCCATTGAACGGATGTCGGACGATACCGGCATGTTTCAGCACAGTATCTTCGGGGTTGCCGATCGCCGCCATGGCTATTGCATCGATGACAATGCCCGGGGTCTGCTGCTGATGTCGCTGGCCCACGATCTTCCACGCGCCCCCCGGGTGCGGCTTGCCAATGTGTATGCAAGTTTTGTTCAGTATGCATGGAACAGCGACGAACGACGGTTCCGCAATTTCATGGGGTATAATCGCGAATGGCTCGAAACATCGGGTTCGGATGATAGCAACGGCCGCACCCTATGGTCGCTTGGCATTGCTGCGCGCAGTGCACCTTCGGAAGGGCTGCGATACTGGGCAGCGCAGCTTTATAACGAAGCATCGACTGCATTGGCACCGTTAATGTCCCCCCGTGCGCGCGCATTTGCGATGTTGGGGGCGGTCGAAATGCATGCCGCTCACCCTCTCGATCTCCGCAGCGTTGCGACGCTTCGTGAAGGCGGGGCATTGCTGATGTCGCTGCTCGATCGGGCGCGCAGACCCGACTGGCCATGGTTCGAGACAGTTCTGTCGTACGACAATACCCGGTTGCCCGAAGCCTTGATCCGCGCAGGCCGCTGTCTTGCGGACGATGAAATGATCGCCACTGGCCTCGATACGCTTGACTGGATCGGCAACCAGACGACGGGGCGGATCGGACAGTTCCAACCTGTCGGAACGGCGAGCTTCGGCGTGGCCTATGCAGAGCCTGCGCTGTTCGATCAGCAGCCGCTAGAGGCCTGGGCGACGATCGATGCGTGCGTAGCGGCCTATGCCGCCGATCCGCAGCAGCTCTGGATCGATCGCGCAACCGCAGCTTACAGGTGGTTTTTGGGGGACAACACGCTGTCCACCCCTGTTGTCGATGCAGAAACCGGAGAGTGCGGCGATGGCCTGACCCCGTTCGAGCTCAACAAGAATAATGGTGCAGAATCGGTGATCGCGTGGCAGGCGGCGCATCGCGCGTATTGCACGTTAATTGCGCGACACGATGTTCCTGCGGGGATACTGAACGACGCGTAACGTCGTCTGCGTGTTGAGGGGTGGGAATGTCCGGCATCGAAATTCATCCGCTGCGATTGCGTGCCGATCCGCGCCGCGTTGTCGTGCGTCCCTTTCATCTTGCGTGGCAGGCATCGGGTGCCGAACCGGGGCGCGCTATCCGGCTGATCGCGCGCGTGGCATCGCTTCCGAAAGACGAAGTGACAACCGAGCTCGAGCGTGTCTATCATGATTTCAGCTCGCGGCACTGGCAGGTTCGCAAGGTGTTCGAGCGGCGTTACGATCAGCTGCTCGAACAGATTGCAGGCGCGGTCGATCCGGCTGTCCTTGCCAAACTGACGCCGCGCCGCCGACAATTGACAGGCGCCTATCTGTGTCACGAATATAGCTATGCCGCAGCGGCGCTGATGAACCCGAGTGTCGTTCCGCATCCCGATCAATCGGGCGCGCCAGCCGATGCAAAGCGGTTTCTGATGTCGATCCGCACCGTCGGCGAAGGGCATATCAGCACGATCGCGTTTATCGAGGGGATGGTTGGACCAGACCGGCAGGTGACGATCGACGAAACGCCGAAAGTGGCAACTGCCGCCGATGTGTCGGCATCGCGCAGGCGCGACAGGATCGCGTCCGACCGCACCGTCACGCTGTTTCGCCAGCCCGAATGCGATATCGCACGGACGGTGATCTTTCCGATGACCGATGCCCAGCGCAATGGGCTCGAAGATTTGAGGTTGACGCCGTTCGATCGCGAAAAATCTTTCTGCGAATATATCGGCACCTACACCGCTTACGATGGCAACGCGATCCAATCGCAATTGCTGCGAACGCACGACTTCCGCCGTTTCGATCTTGTGCCGATGACGGGGCCTGCCGCGCGGAACAAGGGCATGGCGCTGTTCCCGCGAAAAATCGACGGGCAATATATGATGATCGGCCGGCAGGATGGCGAAAACCTGTTCCTGCTCAAATCGAAAACCTTGACGCATTGGGATGACGGGCAGTTTCTGACAGGTCCCAAATATGCCTGGGAATTCATCCAGATGGGGAATTGCGGCGCGCCGATCGAGCTTGATGAAGGGTGGCTGCTGCTGACCCACGGTGTCGGCGCGATGCGGCGCTATTCGATCGGCGCCATCCTGCTCGATCGCAACGATCCGTCGAAAATCATCGGCCGTCTTTCGCGTCCGCTGCTTGAACCGCTCGATCAGGAACGCGATGGCTATGTGCCCAACGTCGTCTACACCTGCGGTGCGATGCGCGCAGGCGAAGATCTGTTCGTTCCGTTCGGCATTGCCGATAGTTCGATCGGGTTCGGGTTTATCGGGATAAAGGACCTTTTGGCCGCATTTTCGTGAGTTCGCACCGGTGCCACCAAAGCAGTGACAATGCCCGATCAGAATAGGGCGCACACCGTCCGGTCTTCCTGGATCGCCAACACGTGCAATGATATCGGATTTTGCCGCTATCTCGCGGACGCGGCCTGCCTCGAGCCCTAGGATGGCATCGGCACCAGCGTCGGGAAGCGGTTCGAACGCACGCAATTTGCGCAGCAACATGCTGTCTGATGCTGTCGTTGTTTTGCCGCCCACGCACCGCCTACGCCCCGTTTGGGGAAATCCAAATCACCGGCGTTCATGGGGGAACATGCGAAATGCGCAGCCGTTTGCCCTTGCGTAGACAGACGGCGAATGGATTTTTGTGATGGAGGCATACACGGTGCTGGGGGCGGCTGCGGCGATCGCGTCGATCGTGTGGATTGCAAGTTTTGCGGCACACAAACGGCGGATCATCAAGTTGCGCGCGACCGACGGGCTTTCACCTGTCACGCGCGCGTTGGCAGTTGTGGCATTCGGCTTGTGGCTTGTGTTCGGGATCCTGGGTAGCGATTGGGCGTTGATCGTGCCCAGTGTCGTTGGCCTTGCGGTGTCGCTGCCGATCGTTGCGACCATGAGAGCGTCGCAACGCGGGCAAGATGATTTGGCCGACAGGATCGAAATGATCGTGGCAGGCGATCGAGTGGGATAGGGCGTTGTTGTGACTGATAAACCGCGTGTGCTCGTCGTCGATAACGATGCTCTTGTGCGTCTGGGCACCATCGTGATGCTCAGGGACCTGGGCTATGAGCCCAAATGGGCTGCTGGCGCCGTTGAAGCCGTGTCGTCGATGGCCAATGACGGCATTCCCGATATTCTGGTAACCGATTACGCCATGCCGGGCGATAATGGCATCTTGCTTGCCCACCATATCACGGCGCAGAATGCGTCGTTGTGCGTGCTGATCGTCAGTGGCCATGCCAGATTCGATGAACCGCTGCAGCCGCAATGGCACGTGTTGCAAAAGCCCTTCACCAACGAAGAGCTCAAATCGGTGATGCAGACAATTGAGTCACATCGCTGATGGTGCCGGGCGCGGCCTGAATGTCAGCGTGATCGTCGTGCCACCGCCTGCTGTTTGTGTGCGGGTGAATTCGCCGTTCAGCTGTTCGGCATAGGCGGTCATCAGCTGCTGGCCCATCGTGTTGCTGTCCGATGCGTTTGCAAAGCCGATCCCATTGTCGACGATGCGGATTTCGCCGCAGTCGGCCGTTCCTGTCAGCGCCACATCGACGCGGTTTGCCTCGGCAGCCACAAATGCGTGGCGATACGCATTGGTCACGGCCTCGACCAGAAACAGGCTCATCGGGATCGCCCGATCGACCGACATTTCGCCGATGGCCGACTGGCAATGAAGGTTGATCGAGGGCAGATTGGCATTGCGCAATTGCGCGCAGATTTCTTGCGCCAGCCGGTCCATGTCGACCGATCCATATTCGCTGCTTTCGCCATGATCGTAGAGAATGCGATGGATGAGCGCGATCACGCCAATCCGCAGCCGCGTTTGTTCGAGCGAAAGGCGCGATGGCACATCCGAAATCCGGGCCGCCTGCAATTCCACCAGACTCATCACCATCTGGAGATTGATCTTGACGCGAGGATTGACTTCGCGGGCCATCGCCTGATTGTCGGCAGCCGCCTGAGTCAGCGCGGCATCGCGTTTCATGATCGAAGACGCCAATTCGCGCAGGTCTTTATCGAGGTCGGCAAGTTCTGAAGGCGCATCGTCAAATCGGCCAGGATCGGACGCATAATCGCCCTTGGCAAATTGGGCCGCTGTGACCCGCAACGCCCGAAGCCAGCGCAGTACGAAGTAATTGATCGCAATCCAGAGGATCAGCAATGTGATCACGATGGTCGTGATCGCCAGGATCAGATCGGCGCGAAGCTGATCTTGCGAAGGATCGAGCAGCACCCCCTGCCGTTCGGCATATACCACGTGAAGCTGACGCCGGAACAAGGGCGCCGATGCATAATGCCACGTCGACCCGTCCTCGGTTTCCACGACCGCCGCCCGTCCTTGCGAGGCACCAAGATCGACGCGCGAAAAGCCGCGCGGGCCGCTTGAAAGCAGCACGTCGCCCTTGGCATCGACAATGGCAACAACCGCGCTTTTGGAAAGCCTTCTCCGCTCGAGCGACTTTTCGAGCCACGACGTATCGATACCAGCCGTCACCGCGCCGTCGAACTGGCCATTGGCCCGCACCGGCAGCATGGCGATGATGATCGACTTCCGCGTTATCTTGCCAAGAACAGGCGCACTCATCGTGACGTCGGATGCCTGTTTGCCGGCAATCCACCACGGTTCACGCGCATTGGATACAGGCTGGACCAAAGGCATCGCAGAACATTGCGCCACGCCATTTTTATCGGATCGCAGCAGATTGATCACGGCATTCTGGCCCGATAACGCGCGCTTCAGGCTGGGCGCGCATTGCGTTGTGGCTGCAACAACGTCCGGATCGGCAGCGGCTGACATCAACATGTTCTGCGCCAATGAAAACGCCTCGCGCTGTGACGCTGCCGTGGCCAACGCGCTCGATACCAGTCGCTCGCCGATCAGCTGGCGCGCATAATCACGCGACGCAATATTCTGCATCGCCCCGAACGCCAGGATCGGGAGCAACACCGCAAACGCGACGGATAATATGGCTTGATTCAGGGTGAGACGAGACAACGTCCTGCCGCTCCGGCTCGTGATATGCTGTTAATCGACCGGGCCTGCGCGCGCGATCAGATTATCGGGCATGCCCCCTACAAGTTCGGTTTCGCCTTCGGTCATCCGTTTGAGCGCCGCGCGCCCACGTGCCACCCGGCTCTTGACGGTTCCTACCGCGCATCCGATCGTGTCTGCCGCGTCCTCATAAGACATGCCGTGCGCTGCGACCATCATCAGAACTTCGCGCTGTTCGACCGGCAGCTTTTCGAGTGCGGTCGCCACATCGGCGAGATGGATTGCCGCTTCCTGGTTCGGCGCTGCCACTAACACGCGTTCGGCAACCTCGGGATCCCAAACCGCGTTGCGCCAATTTTTCCGATACGCTGTGTAAAAATTGTTCCTCAATATCCGGAACATCCACGCCCTGAAATTGGTACCTGCGGAATAGCTTGCGCGCGCGCTCCATGCGCGCACCATCGTTTCTTGCGCCATATCATCGGCAAGTTCGCGATCGTGACACAAGGAACGCGCGAACGACCGCAGCGACGGAATGATCGCGACGAGATCGTTTTTGAACGCCTCTTCGTCGACATTCGCCGGTTGGTCGTCCTCGTCGGCCTTTATCGCGGCAATGATCATCGCGATTGCTCGATCTTTTTCTCGATTTCGGCAACCAGATCGAGAAACGATGCCGGTATCGGCTCGTTCGCAA
>JANPIQ010000097.1:0-7926 GCA_031425075.1 Sphingomonadales bacterium | reverse complement strand
TAACCATCGGGCAAGCGCAGATGCATTATTCGGGAAACCGGCTTGATGTCATCGCGTGCAGCCACGACATAGGGCGTGAAAAGGAACGATAATGCCATCTTTTGCCCGTGAACTCGAAGCCACGCTCCACAATGCCTTGGGAGCCGCGTCAAGTCGCCGCCACGAATATGCCACGCTCGAACATTTGCTGTTCGCGCTCGTCGACGATGAGCACGCGACTAAGGTGATGACTGCGTGCGGCGTCGATCTGGGCGAGCTCAAAAAAACTGTGGCGCATTATCTCGACACCGAGCTTGAAAGCCTCAAGGTCGAGGGCAATACCGATCCGTCACCGACGAGCGGGTTTCAGCGTGTGGTGCAGCGTGCGATTCTGCATGTGCAAAGTTCAGGGCGGGACGATGTGACAGGGGCCAACGTGCTCGTTGCGCTGTTTTCCGAACGCGAAAGCTATGCCGTCTATTTCCTCCAGCAGCAGGATATGAGCCGCCTTGATGCTGTAAGCTTCATCAGTCACGGCGTGGGTAAGGGAGCCGAAATTCCCGAAGCAAGCAGCGTCAAGGGTTCCGAGGACAAGGAAGAGAAAAAGCCTGAGGAGAAGGCTAAGGGTGGCAAGCCCGAATCGGCGCTCAAGCAATTCTGCGTGAATCTGAACGAGAAGGCGAAGAACGGCAAAGTCGATCCGCTGATCGGGCGCGGTCCCGAAGTCGATCGCACCGTGCAGATCCTCTGCCGCCGTTCGAAAAACAACCCGCTTTATGTCGGCGAACCCGGCGTCGGGAAGACCGCGATCGCCGAAGGCCTCGCGCGCAAGATCAACGAGGGCAGCGTGCCCGATGTGCTGCTTCCCGCTGTCATCTATTCGCTCGATATGGGCGCGCTGCTTGCAGGTACGCGCTATCGCGGCGATTTCGAAGAGCGGCTTAAGCAGGTGGTATCCGAGCTAGAGAAACTGCCGCATGCGGTGCTGTTCATCGATGAAATTCATACCGTGATCGGGGCAGGGGCCACCAGCGGCGGCGCGATGGATGCGTCGAACCTGCTCAAGCCCGCGCTGTCGGGCGGCACGATTCGCTGCATCGGCTCGACTACCTATAAGGAATTCCGCAATCATTTCGAAAAGGATCGCGCGCTCCTACGCCGGTTCCAGAAGATCGACGTCAATGAACCGTCGGTCGAAGACACGATCAAGATCCTGGCGGGATTGCGCTCCGCGTTCGAGGATCATCACAAGGTCCGCTACACCCCCGATGCGATCAAGTCGGCGGTCGAGCTTTCGGCGCGCTATATCAACGACCGCAAGCTGCCCGACAAGGCAATCGACGTGATCGATGAGGTCGGCGCCATGCAAATGCTGGTGCCAGAGCACAAGCGCAAAAAGGTGATTACGCCTAAGGAGATCGAGATGGTGATCTCGACGATGGCGCGCATCCCGCCCAAGTCAGTATCGTCCGACGACAAGAAAGCGCTCGAATCGCTTGATACCGATTTGAAGCGCGTCGTATTCGGACAGAATGAGGCGATTGAGAAGCTTGCTTCAGCGATCAAGCTTAGCCGCGCCGGTCTGCGCAATCCTGAAAAGCCGATTGGATCATATCTGTTCACAGGCCCCACCGGGGTCGGGAAAACCGAAGTCGCCAAACAGCTTGCCTCGATCATGGGCATCCCGCTTCAGCGGTTCGACATGAGCGAGTATATGGAACGGCACAGCGTATCGCGGCTGATCGGCGCGCCTCCGGGCTATGTCGGTTACGATCAGGGCGGGCTGCTTACCGATGCCATCGATCAACAGCCGCATTCGGTTCTGTTGCTCGATGAAATCGAAAAGGCGCACCCTGACCTTTATAACATTTTGCTGCAGGTCATGGATAACGGACGGCTGACCGATCATCATGGCAAGACGGTCGATTTCCGCAACACCATCCTGATCATGACGACCAATGCCGGCGCCGCCGATATGGCGCGCGACGGGATCGGCTTCGGCACCAATATCTCCAAGGAAGATGCTGGCGAAGAAGCGGTGAAAAAGGTTTTCACTCCAGAATTTCGCAACCGTCTCGATGCGATCGTGCCGTTCAGCTACCTCCCGCCCGAAGTCGTCGCGCGCGTGGTCGACAAGTTCATCCTCGAACTCGAGCTGCAACTTGCCGATCGTGATGTTCACATCAAGCTCGATGACGAATCGAAGGCGTGGCTCACCGAGCGCGGTTACGACAAGCTCTATGGTGCACGTCCGATGGGCCGGCTGATCCAGGAAAAGATCAAACAGCCGCTCGCTGAGGAATTGCTGTTTGGCAAGCTGATCCATGGCGGCGAAGTCTCGGTGCATTTGAAGGACAATGCGCTCGCTTTCGAAATCGTCGGCGCTGCCCCCAAAAAGGGCAAGAAGGGCGGCAAGGCGAAGGTGAAGACCGAGGGGTAAGGCGGCGCTGACCTTTATGATTTGGCATACGCAAACCGTGGCCATCGTTGTCGCGGGATTGGTGGCGGTCGGTGTTGTCTGACTGACCTCTCGATTGGCCACGTCGCCTGCCTACGACGAGCGAGTGCGGAACCGTAAAGCAGAAGCTTACTCGTCAGTTTTGAGGCTCTCGACGATTTTCAGAGATGGTATGATGCTCATTTGGAGCGGGAATTTAGCGGCGGCGAGTTGTCCGATGCGTTCGGTGCAGAATTGAGCGAGAGCTATCGACACGCCCGCGTTAAGTTGAGCCGTGTCTTGGCAAGTCAGTCTGGGTTGTTGCCAGTCGAGGTCGAGGCAAGAATTGACGGACTAAAGGCAGAGTTGGATAAAAAGTAAGATAGCTGGTTCGAGCATGGTGACGCCGGCGGTTTTAAAGTGAGGAAATTCAAGAAGGCTATTCGTGAAATTGCTGAAAATGAACTCGGCCATCCAACATTGATCCGATGATCGCTCGGTGCAGTAGCCTTAGTCATTGCAACAGTCTCTTAACGCCAATCAAGAGTGAACCGGCATTGCGCAATCTCAAGTCGCTGGTCAGCGCTTGCCGATGACCCGGTAAACGAGTCGGTGCTCGTCGCTGATCCGCCGCGACCAGAAACCTGCCCAATTCTCGCGTAAAGGCTCTGGTTTGCCGGTGCCATTAAACGGATGACGACGGCATTGCTCGATCAAACCATTGTGACGAGCGAGGAGTTTCGGCTCTTCGCGCTGGCATCAAAGATAATCGCCCCACGCGCGTGACGAAAAAATGATCTTCACAGATCGATCAGTTCGCGCTCAATCCCTGTTCCGGCGTTAAGTTCGGCAATCGATGCATCAAGGCGCGTGGCATTTGCGAGGTTGATTTCAAATATAGCGTTTCGACCATGCTGTCATAATCGGATTGGGTCATAAGCACCGAAGGCTCATGCCCCTGCCGGGCGATGAGCGGGGGCACATGATCGTCGGTGGCACGGTCCATCCAATGCGCGATGCGTTTGCGGAAATAGCATTGACGTGTATCATCTGTGCACGATCGCGTGGAGATCAAGAAATGTCTATCTGCGTCACACATGCTTCCCAAACCACGCCAGCCCATCGGCCCACGCGGTTGCTGCGGCCGCATAATGGTAGCTCGGGCGGTAATCAGCCAAAAAGCCGTGATCGGCTCCTTCGAAAACCTTGATCGTCGAAGGCTTTTTTGCCGCTTCCAGATTGGCTTTCATGATCTCGAGATCTGCCAGCGGGATGCCCTTATCGAGCGACCCATATTGTCCGAGGACGGGCACATCGATCGATGCGACGAGATCGAGCGGGCTTTTGGGCTGGAGTTCGGACGGCGTGCCGATGACGCGGCCATAACAGGCGACGCCCGCCTTCAGTCTCGGGTTGTGCGCGGCATAGAGCCACGTCACGCGCCCGCCCCAGCAATAGCCGGTGATGCCCAGCCGCGTGGCATTGCCACCATCGGTGCCTGCAAATTTGGCCGCTGCGTCGCAATCGCCCATCACTTGCGCGTCGGGGACTTTGGAGACGATTTCGGCAAATAGTCTTTTGAAGTCGGCAATCCTGGTGGCATCGCCTTGACGCTGAAAGAAATCGGGGGCGATCGCGTAATAGCCTGCCTTGGCATAGCGCCGCGTCATATCGCGGATCCACTCATGGAGGCCGAAAATTTCCTGCACAACGATGATGACCGGCAACTTGCGTTTGCCCGCAGGCTTGGCGCGATACGCGTTGAGAGCTGTGCCCCCATGCGCGGCGAACGACACCATGCCGACGTCGAGGCCATCGGACGGCGTGCTGATCGATGAGGCTGCGACAGGCTGAGCCAGGGCAGCATAGCCGGCGAGCGCCGCCGTTCCTGCAATTGCGGACCGCCTGTTCATTTGGGTCGAGGCAATCCAGTTCTGGTCTTCAGGCAATCGGTTGGTCATCTCAACTCCTTTAGCGCAAAACCGCCTTAATTTGGCTTCCTGCCCGCGTGCAGCCCTTCAGCTTCACGATGATCTGAACAAGGGGAACAGGCTGTGTCGCTTGGATCCGTGCCGCAGCAAAGCCGTAAAAAAGCCCCGGCAAATCGCTCTGCCGGGGCCGGGGTGTTTTCAGTTGCTTCACGTTACTCGCGGTTGCCCATGAAGCTGAGCAGGAACTGGAACATGTTGACGAAATCGAGATAGAGCGACAGCGCGCCCATGATCACGGTTTTCCCCATCATGTCGGTACCTGCGACATAGGCATACATCGATTTGATCCGCTGCGTGTCATACGCCGTCAGCCCTGCGAAGATCAGGACGCCAACTGCGCTGATCACCAGCGCCATCGTTCCCGACTGCAGGAACATGTTGATGATCATCGCCACCAAAAGCCCCACGACGCCCATGATCAGGAAGGTGCCCATGCCGGACAGATCCTTCTTGGTGGTATAGCCGTAAAGGCTAAGCCCGACGAACGCGGCTGCAGTTGCAAAGAACGTCTGCGCGATCGAGGTGCCGGTGTAGACAAGAAAAATCGTCGACATCGACAGACCCATAACGGTTGCAAAGCCCCAGAAACACGCCTGAAGCGCGGTGGTTGAAAGCTTGTTGAGACCGAAGTTCATCACGAGGATGAACGCCAGCGGCGAAAGAATGATGACCCACTTCAGCGGACCACCGCCGAGCATGATCGATTCGGCCATGCCGCTTTGGGCGAACAGCATCGCGACGACGCCGGTAAGCAGCACGCCCGAAGCCATGTAGTTGTAAACCGAAAGCATATAAGAGCGCAGGCCCGCATCATAAGCGGCGCTCTGGGTGCCGACTGCAACGCCCGGAGGGGCGCCGATCGAGCGCGGGTCAGACCAATTGGCCATTGCAAATACTCTCCTTTGCCCGGCAAAAATATGCCGATGCGACGAATATCGGTGGAACGCAGCGAAATTTCAAGCGAAAGGCGACAATGATGTACCGTCTCTTTGTCGCAATTCGCCCTCCGAAGGTCATACGAGAAGCATTGCAGGCGATCATGGGCGATGTCGACGCGGCACGCTGGCAAGATGATGAGCAATTGCACATCACGCTGCGCTTCATCGGCGAGGTCGATGCGCGGACTGCCGATGATTTGGCCGCAGGGCTTTCGAACATTGCCGCACCGACACTCGATCTGAATGTGTCAGGCGTTGGAAGCTTCGAGAAAAAGGGTCGCGTCCATACGCTTTGGGCGGGCGTTTATCCTCGTGAGCCTTTGGTTTTACTCCATCGCAAGATCGGGCGCTTGATGGTGTCCCTTGGTCTCTCCGATCAAGGGCTGGCATATATTCCGCACATCACTCTGGCGCGGTTTGGCGCACAGGGCGGTCAAGTCGGGAGCTTCCTGGCGCGGCATGGCGATCTGGCACTGCCAATGTTCGCAGCGACCGAATTCGTGCTCTACGAAAGCAGTCTCGGACGCGAAGGCGCGGCGTATGAACCGGTCGCGAACTACCCGATGCAGTGAGCGCCGAAAATGGCGGAATTGTCAGAAAGTAGAGGGTTAGATGGCGGTATGCCCGGCCTCGGTTTCTGCCGTTGTGCAACGACATTTGTGCCGGAAGTTGACGACCCGCCAAGCGCAAAGCGCACCTCCCTTCCGCTGCGATTGCGCGTCGCAAACTGTGGCGGGGGTGAAGGCGTGCGATCATCTGGAAGCGCCCGTTTTGAGAGTCCGAGGCAGTGGCAGGGAAGTACCTATTTGTCAAGATGAACGAGTGACTGGAATGTCGGGTGGGCTAACTGTTCGGCATAGGACGCATCCGTGACTAGCCGCCTATAATCCAACACGCCTCCCCGCGCTCGATGCGGAGCTGGGCTTTTGTGTCCGCCAGGAAATGTCTGGCGTTTGCCACTGCCATCGCAAAGGCAGCTTAGGCCCGCATCAAGTGCGGGCTGACGAGGTTGGAAATGTCCGTAACAAACAGGCTAGTTTCTAAGCGCGAACGACCAAATTCTTTCGCAACCTGCCGCATTCTTGATTGCAGCCTAGGATTTGCCGAACGGCAAAATCGCGCGATACACCTCGATCGCCGGCGCGCCCGGCACCCGCTCGCCCTGTGCCAGCTCGAACGCATGCCTCACGATCTCCGCCTGTTGTTCGATCCCGTATCGTGCCAAGCCCCAGCCTGGCTTGATGCTATAGTCGTAGCGGCAGAAGGGGTGCCGCTTAAGGATCAGGTTCACCCCTTGCTGATGCTGCCAGACGTGCGTCATTTCGTGGATGAACAGCCCCTGCCGCGCGATGCTGCGTTCGCAGAAATCGTCGCACCACAAAGGGCCTTTGGGGCTGAGATAGAGGTGCCCGTTGGGGGCCATCGCCATGCGGCGGTGCTGGAACGGCCACCAGGTGCGCGGGTGGATACGCACGCGGTCATAGGCGATGGCATCGCCGAAAACCGATCGTGCCAGCGCGATTTCGCCCGGCGTCAGTCCGCGGCTTGCGGTCATTCGAATCTCGGCATCAGTGCGCGTGAGGGTCTTCGTCGCCAGCCGCCACGGCTTTGGCCTCGAACGATAAAGTAGCACCGCTGGCAAAGCTGAAGGTCAACGGGATTGTCGTGCCCGCAGTCGCTCTGGGCGAAACATCGAACAGCATCGCGTGCTTGCCGCCGGGTTTGAATTGTAGCGTGTCGTTGCGCGGCACATCGACCCCGCCCTTGATCTCGGCCATCGTCATGACGCCGTCCTTCATCGCCATGTCATGCAGTTCGGTTCGCACCGCGAGCGGAGAGGAAATGCCCATCAGCCGATCGGGCACGCTGCCGCCCCTGATCGTGAAATAGGCCGCAGCAGGGCGAGAGGATGCTGCGGGAAGCCGCACCCACGCATCGGCGATTGTCTGCTGCTTGGGCTCGGCGCTGCCGCAGGCCGTCAGCATTAACGCGATCGGCAACGCTAGGACTGCGCGCATCGAAACACTCCATCCATCTCAAGGGCTTTCGCGCCTAGTCCGCGCAAAACCTTGCGGCAAGAGATTCGCTTCCTATATCCCGCCTCGTAACACTGCATCGACACTGGGAAGGGTCCGATGCGCAAATCCAACATTGCACTCGGGGTATATCGACTATGGCTAAAGTGATCGGGATCGATCTGGGCACCACCAACAGCTGCGTTGCCGTGATGGAAGGCGGCACGCCAAAGGTGATCGAAAATGCAGAAGGCGCGCGTACCACGCCATCGATTGTTGCGTTCGCCAAGGATGGGGAGCGGCTGATCGGGCAACCCGCCAAGCGTCAGGCGGTCACCAATCCCGAAAACACCGTCTATGCTGTCAAGCGGCTGATCGGCCGCCGGTTCGATGATCCGATGACCAAGAAGGATATGGGCCTCGTCCCTTACGCCATCGTCAAGGGCAAGACCGGCGATGCGTGGGTGAAGGCGGGCGGCACCGATTATTCGCCGTCGCAGATTTCGGCGTTCACGCTCCAGAAGATGAAGGAAACCGCCGAGGCGTATTTGGGCGAAACCGTCACG
>JANPIQ010000096.1:0-2834 GCA_031425075.1 Sphingomonadales bacterium | reverse complement strand
CGATGACGAACGTCCGTTGAACCCGCCCGAGCGAAATCCGCGCGAAAACGAAGCATAGGCGAGCTTATTGTTGCCGAGTTCGTAATTGAGGTTTCCACGATAGGTGAATTCGCCAAAGCTTTTGCGACCGCTGCAATTATTGGCTGGTGCGAATACCGGGAGGACAACCCCCGGCGCGGGCGAAAACGTCCCTGTTGCAGCGACGCATTCGACGCCTGTGAAGCTTGGCAGTGTGATGTTTACCAGGGCTGCGATGCGGCCATAATTGTTGAAAATGCTTTTCTTGTCGCGGGTGTAGCGCCCGCCGATCCCGAGAGTCAGCCGGTCGGTGATGTCGATCCGGGCATCGGCAAAACCGGCATAGGATTTGGCGGTGTGATCGACGACCTGCCGCAATTGCGCCGTCTGGCCTTGCCCCAGCACGACACCGAAATTGGTCCGCTGATCGTTCTGGTAATTGCTGTCGAAATAATAGCCGCCGACAAGCACGTTCAGGCCATCGGTAATATCACCGACGAGGCGCACTTCCTGGCTGAACTGTTCATATTGCTGCACCCGCAGCGTATCGAAGAAACTGGCCGAGCTGCCCTCGAAATCCTGCCGCACCGATTCATCGTTGGTGCGGTATCCGGTGACCGAGGTAAGCGTGAACCGATCCCCCAGCTTGATATCGATATTGGCCGTTACCGCATCGGTGTCGTTGCTGACTGGCGTGTCGATCGACGAAAAGCTGGTGTAAAGATCGCGGCGGGTGTTGCGGTTGCATTCGCCCGGTGGCGAAAAGCCCGGCGCTCCTGCGGCCAGACAGATCAGATCGCGGCTGTTCGATGTGGGCACAACGATGGTTTCGCCGCGTTCGCGCATATGTTCGTAGGTGAACAACGCCCTGATCGCATCGCTGGGCTCGATCAGTGCCGAAATCCCGATCGTCTGAACCTTGTACGCGCCTTCGCGCTTGTTCTTGGTCACGTTGCGGTAAAATCCATCGGTCTGGTCGTGAAAGGCAAAACCCTTCAAGGCAATGACATCACCAAGCATTCCGGTGTTGACGACAAGTCGTCCGCGCTTGGTATCGAAATTGGAATAGGCCGCCTGTCCGCGCACTTCGAAGTCTTCGGTGGGCCGGGTGCGTTGGACGCTGATCACGCCACCGATGGTGTTGCGCCCGAACAGCGTGCCTTGAGGCCCGCGCAACACCTCCAAGCGCTCGAGATCGAAACTGTCGAGCAACTGGCCGGTATTGGTGCCTATGAACACGCCATCGACGACGACGCCGACGGCTGGGTCGAAACTTTTTTCGATATCTTCGAACGAAATGCCGCGGATCGAGATCGCTGCTGCTGATGGCCCGGCGCCGACACTATCGACGACAAGGCTGGGGACGCGCGCGGCCAGATCGCGGATATCTTCGATCGTGGCACTATCGAGCGCCTGCTGATCGAGCGCTGTTACCGCAATCGGAACTGTCTGAACGCTTTCTTCACGCCGTTGCGCGGTGACGACGATGTCGCGAATAGCACCTTCGTCTTCGGCTTCAGCGGTCTGTGCATATGACGGCGCGGTAATGGCGGTGACCAGCGACGCAAAGGCACCGAGTTTTAGCATGGATGAGCGCATCCTGTCCTCCCTATCGTGTCTATCGGGTCGCGCGATTGCTTCGCAGCTTCAGTCCCCGGAACGCTACGGAAGCTGCGGCTCCGCTGAAAAACCGGCAAGTGCCAAAAATGACAGTCGCAGGCCCGGGGCATCGGCGTAGGTTTGGCGAATAGGGGAGGCTTGCCATGGTCCAAACCACGCACAAAACCTTTTGCCGCTTCTGCCACGCCAATTGCGCGATGCTCGCCAATGTCGAAGACGGACGGGTGACAGGTGTTCGCGGCGATGCTGACGATCCGGTTTTCGGTGGCTACACCTGCATCAAGGGGAGGCAACTGGCCGAAGCGCATAACTCGCCCGAACGGCTGCGCGCCTGCCAGATAAGGGGCAACGACGGAGAGTTTGCACCGGTTGCCACAGAAAATGCGCTCGATCACGTTGCAGACAAGCTTCGCGCGATCATCGATCGGCACGGCCCGCATTCGGTCGCGGTCTATGCGGGCACCTACGCGTTCCAGAATTCGGCCGGGGTGGGGGCTGCAACCGCATTCGCGCAAGGGATTGGCAGCCGCAATTTCTATACCAGCGTGACGCTCGATCAGCCCGCCAAGGTCTATACCACGATGCGTTACGGCATGTGGGAAGGCGGCATGCACAGTTTCGATACCGCCGATGTCTGCTTCATGATCGGCAATAATCCGATCGTCTCGCATTATGCTCCGCCCGGATCGCTGCCGCCATTTTCGCCGTCGCGGCGGCTGCGCGATGCGCTCGATCGCGGGCTGAAGCTGATCGTCGCCGATCCGCGGATGAGCGATGTGGCGAAGCTTGCGAGCCTTTTTCTGCCGGTGCGGCCGGGCGAGGATCCCGCGCTGCTGGCAGGCATGATCCATGTCATCCTCGCCGAAGGACTGCATGATCGCAATTTCTGCGGCGCGCATGTCAATGGCCTCGCCGAACTAGAAGCGGCAGTGCGGCCGTTCACGCCGGAAGTTGCAGGCGCGCGGGCAGGCGTCGAGGCAGAACAGATCGTGGCGGCGGCGCGGATGTTCGCAGGGGCCGAACGCGGGGTGGCAGCAACAGGGACCGGCCCCGAAATGGCGGGGCACGGGACGCTGACCGCGTGGCTGGTGTCGGCACTTAACATCATCTGCGCGCGGTTTTGTCAGGAGGGCGAACTCTCCTCGATCCCGCGCGTGTTCACTGCCGTATCGCCACGCCGCGCGCAGGTTGGTGCG
>JANPIQ010000095.1:0-1953 GCA_031425075.1 Sphingomonadales bacterium | reverse complement strand
GGCCTGCCCGAAGTGCAATGCGCATCCGGACATGGCGGCGTGTTAGGCAGAACCCTGCCACAATGTCAAGAACGAACAGGGAATTGCATAGGATAAATCGCGCCATTGCCCCTTCACCACCCGCCTTCGCTAACGCTACGGCGCGCGGTCCCCCTCCCCATCGTCCTCGCGATGGTGAGGGGGACCGTTTGACGCGCAGACGTCAAATGGTGGAGGGGCCTCTTGACAAACGCGGCGACCAAATCGTGACTCGCCACTGCTGCGGTTTGTTGATAATGGCTCGCAAGATACGCTGGCGGGGCTTATGACACTCGATCAATTGCCGATAGACACTGTGGCGCAGATTGCGGCCATCGACTGGAGCCCGCTCGATGCGCGCGAGGCGCGGCGGCTGCGCGAACTCGGCTTCGAAGAAGGGGCCGATGTTACCGTTCGGCATCGCGGAGTGTTGTTCTGGCGCGATCCGATTGCGGTTCGCGTCGGGCGGATGACCGTGGCGTTGCGCAAGGCGCATGCAGCCCAGATGATGGTGACGGTGCAGGTTGCGCCTGCATGACCGGCGTTCCGCTGATCGCGATTGCCGGCAATCCCAACGCGGGCAAATCGGCGCTGTTCAACGCGCTGACAGGCGCGCGGCAAAAGACGGGCAATTATCCCGGCGTCACCGTTGAGCGGCATTCGGGGCGGCTGGTTCTCGCCGATGGGCGGCCTGCCGAACTGATCGATCTGCCCGGCACGTACAGCCTCGATCCTGCCAGCCCTGACGAAGAGGTGACGCGCAATGTGTTGCTCGGGAACCAGGCGGGCGAACGCAAGCCCGACGCGCTCATCATCGTGGTCGATGCGGGCAATCTCGACAATCACTTGCGCTTTGCCATCGAACTGATCGCGCTGGGAATGCCGGTTGTGGTGGCGCTCAACATGATCGATCTGGCAAACCGAGACGGGCTGACGCTCGATCCGGAAGCGCTGTCGCGCGAGCTCGGGGTGCCGGTGATCGAGACTGTCGCGGTCAGGAAGCGGGGGCTTGACGAACTCCGCGCATCGCTGGTGCCGATGATTGCCGAACGCCACGAAGGCAAAGCTAAGGCCACAGACTTTACGACACGCCGCGACGAAGCCCGCCGAATCGCTCGTGCGGCTATCGTCGCCGAACTCCCGCATCGTCGGACAACGCGCGCGATCGATAGGGTTGTTCTCCACCCGGTCGCTGGCCCGGTCATCCTCGCAGTGATGCTGTTCCTCATTTTTCAGGGTGTATTCGCTTGGGCGACGCCGTTTGCCGATGCGATCGACGGCGGGTTTTCGGCGCTTGGCGGCTGGGTGTCGAGTGTGATGCCCGACAGCCTGTTCCGGTCGTTCATCACAGATGGACTGATTGCAGGGATTGGCTCTGTGATCGTGTTCCTCCCGCAAATCCTGATCCTCTTTACCTTCATCCTGATCCTTGAGGCGACGGGTTACATGGTGCGCGCCGCGTTCGTGATGGACCGGCTGATGGCAAGCGTCGGGCTGTCGGGTCGTGCCTTCATTCCGCTTTTATCGTCATTCGCCTGCGCGATCCCGGGCATCATGGCGACGCGCAGCATCTCGGACGAGAAGGACCGGTTGACCACCATCCTCATCGCTCCACTGATGACCTGTTCGGCGCGGCTACCGGTCTACACCGTGATCATCGCCGCGTTCATCCCGCAGGTCGCGGTTGGACCCGGCATCGGGATGCAGGGGCTGGTGCTGTTCGGGCTGTATGTCTTCGGCATCATCGGCGCGATGGTCGTCGCTTTGGTGCTGCGCTCCACCGTCGCCAAGGGCGGCGCGAGCGGTTTTCTGATGGAAATGCCCAAATACCAGATGCCGCGCCTGACCGATCTGGCGCTCGGCCTGTGGCAGCGTGCCGCGCTTTTCCTGCGTCGTGCCGGCACGATCATCTTTGCGGTGACCATCGGCCTGTGG
>JANPIQ010000094.1:0-4725 GCA_031425075.1 Sphingomonadales bacterium | reverse complement strand
CGTGGCCAGCACACGGCGCAAGCAAAAGCCCCGCCGGATCGCTCCGACGGGGCTCTCACCTGGCCAAAGGTGACTGGGCTAGAAGCGGACGCCGACGCCCACGAGACCCTGATGCCGATCGAAATCGACATCGACATCGGCGCTGCCGACATTGGCGTTCTTGTAGTTCGAGTAACGATACTCAGCCTTCACGAAACCCGATGGACCGAACAGCGCGAATTTTTTCTCGATGCCCGCGCCGATGCGGTATCCATCGAAATTGGTCCCGCTCCGCGAAACGACGCCGGCGCCATTATCATACCGCGTTTTCAGCCGCGCATTGGTGTAGCCGCCCTTGGCATAAAGCAATGTGCCGGGTGCGATTTCTCCCCCGACGCGCGCGCCCACGTAAAAATCGCGCGCGACGCTTTGGGTGAAGCGATCACCTGTCACAAGAAATCCGTTTTCGCGTTGACGCGCAGTCGAATCCATCGCCTCGCCTTCGATACCGGCGATGAAGCCACCGACCTGAAAATCGAACCCGGCGCCAATCCCGTAAGCGAACGCATCTTCGCCTTCGACATTGTCATAGGCACCCAGCACTTCGACGTGCGGGCCGGTGAACGGAGCTTCTTCCTGCGCAATTGCGGGGGTGGCCACAACAGCGGCACTGGCGAGCATTACGGCAGAAATAAGGGAACGCATAACAATCTCCATATTCAACACGACCCGGCGAACGCTGCCGGGTCACCTGGTCAAATGGGGAGCGCGGACAAGAGTTTCATGAACGTCACACAACAAGACGCAGTGTGGCTTTTCTGCCACGGACGGCGTTAGCCGCGGGCCAGTGTGCCGTGGAAACTGATGGGCAGCGGCAGATCGGCCTGCCATGTCGCCACTGGTCCTGCCGCCACGCGCGCGGCATCGAGGACGTGAAGTTCGGTGCGCTTCGCCTTGAGATTGAGCGATGTGCCGATCAACCAGCCATTGCGCTCGCCCTCTCCGCGCGGGTGGAACAGGAACTCCTCAATCAGTTGATAATCGCCGAAATCGTGGCTGTCGCTTTTGCCGGTCTGCCAGTCCCAGCTTGCAACAGCGTGCGGAAATGGGCCGCGATAGCCAGTGACGTGCGTGGTGATGCTGCGAAGATTGCCGCTGAGCCTTTTGTCGCTGGCAGGAAATTCGGCGACGACCCTTGCAGCAACCATGTCAGCCTTGCCGTGGGGACGCAGCACGATCTGCGTCAGCATCGGGCGGGGCGCCGGGATGTGTTCGCCACGGATCAGTGCCGATGCGGTTCTTTGCCCGAAGGTCGGATCGGCTTCGAGGCAGCCATCGAACCGGATCGTGCCATCGCTTTCTTCCCAGCCATCGCCGAGGTGGAAGAATGAAAATGCAGGCAGTTCGAAAATGCGCCGCTTGGTCAGATCGTCCTTGTCAATGATGAGAACCTGCGTGCCTTTTTCGGGCGACCAGGTGAGGCTGTTCGACAATGGCAGCACGAATTTTTCCTGGATCCATGGCTGGAGCACGATGATCAAGTGCCGCGCGGTCATCGTGAAATCGTGGAAATAACTGGCGCGCGGCAGATCGATCACCTTGACCTGCGACAGGCTGCCATTGGCATTGAGTTTCCAGATCGCGCAGTTTTTGCCATTGCCACCGAAGTTCCAGATCGTGCCATCGGGTTCGACGCGCGGGTGCGCGGAAAACGGCATCTGTCTGAGTTCGGGGCGGTGCGTTTTGAAGCCTCTGGTTTCGAGGCTGTCGGGATCGAGCTGCAATGCCGAGCCGCCTTCCCACAATGCCCAGAGCTCGCCGCCCGCCAGCATCACGCTGGTGTTGGCGGCGTTGCCATCATCGGGGCCGGTCATTTCGAGGCCTTTGCCGGGGAGGGTGCCGAAGCCCGGGACGATGATCGCATTCGCCTTTGTCTCAAGCCGCCGCTTGGGCGTATCGGCAAACCGCGCGGCGAGCGTCGCCTTGCCATCGCCGATCTGCCAGCGCCGCATCAGCCCATCACCATCGAACCAGTGGCCCGAAGCGGTGCCGCCGCGCCTGAACTTGGCCGGGCCGTTGCGATAGAGCGTGGCGGCAAGACCGTCGGGAACCCTGCCCCTGATCAGCGACAAGGTTTGCGGCACAATGTCCGCCTCGATATCGGCCACTGCGAGCGCCCAGCCGGGCGGGGTCGCTCCGGCAAGTGCTCGGTCTGGGGTGATTACCGCAGAGGCGGCGCTGGCGCCAAGTAGGCCTAATAGGCTGCGGCGGTTGATTGGTGCGTCCATGTTAGTTGCTCCTGTCTGTAGCTTACTTGATGCTGATCGAATGAACGTTGGCACCCGCTTTGACTTCGAACGCGGCGGCGGCCCAGCTTGCGGGGCCCATTTCACCCTTGGCATCGTTCGAAAAGGCAAAGGGTTCGGTCGGCAGCCCGAAGGGGTTGACGCCCATCTTGCCGTCGCCATCGATGTCGTGAAAAATCTTGGCGGCATAGCGCCCGACAGGCAGGCCACCGACCATCGCCTTGACCGACGCAGACGTTGCCGGAACGCCTGTCACCTTGGCGGGTGCGCCTTTGCCATTATACGCATCTTCGCTGGCGAAGATTGCGATCATGATCATGCCTTGCTGGCTTTCGATGCCGTTGAAGGCGAGTTCGAGGCTGGCAGCGGCATCGGGCGATGCGGTCGCAATGGCGGGAACGGTGAGCGCGATGGCTGCGATGAGGGTGCGGAAACGGGTCATTGGTCTTGCTCCTTGGGTTGGCTTTGCTAGTGACCCTGTGATGGAACCCGCCACCGCACGCCTCAACCGGACATACGCAAAATCGCCGGATTTCTGCGCGGGATGACGCAAACTGCAACTCACGCTTCGCCAGATGCAGTGCCCAGGGGCGATGCGGGGCGGCGATTTCTGAACGGGTTTCTGGTTGCGGCCATCGGCGCTGTGTTCATGGCCGTTACGGGCGCGCTCAACACAGGAGAGATCGGATTTGGGCCGCGACTCGTCTATTGGCTGATCGTGATGGAGCTCGGCGCGCTGATCGGTGTAGCGGTCAGTGTCGGCGTCGGCCAGTGGGGACGTTTTGCGCATCGGCGCGTGTTCGAAGCCATATTGATCGCCATCCTGGTCGCGCTGCCGCTCACTATAATCGTCACGGGCGCAAGCATGATCTTTTTCGGCACGAACGCCCCGGGGCCGATCGAGGCGGCCATTATCTTCAGTATCGTCGCGTTCGTCAGCCTGATCATGACCGCGATCAACTATCTGATGGCAGACCGCACCCCCGTTCCCGCCCCACCACCTGCTTCGAACGGAGCGGCCGATGCGGCTTTGCCGATAGCGCCGCAACTGCCACGCTTTGCCGAACGGCTACCGATCGGGTTGCGATCTGCCCGCATCCTCGCATTGTCTGCCGAGGACCATTATCTGCGCGTCCACACCGATAACGGCGATGCACTGATCCTGATGCGATTGTCCGATGCAATAGCTGAAATCCCAACCGCAAATGGCCTTCAGACGCACCGGTCATGGTGGGTCGCGCGTGGCGCGGTGACATCCGCCAAGCGTAGCGAAGGCAAAGGCACGATTCACCTCGCCAACGGCGTCGAGGTTCCCGTCAGCCGAACCTATCTAAAAGCCGTCGGCGCCGCCGGATGGTTCGCCTAGACCCTCGCGGCTCTCCCTGCTAACGGCGCGCTAATGACCACGCCCCTCGACAAGATCCGCAACTTTTCGATCATCGCCCATATCGACCACGGCAAATCGACGCTCGCCGACCGCCTGATCCAGACCACAGGCGGCCTCACCGAGCGTGAGATGAGCGCGCAAGTCCTCGACAATATGGACATCGAAAAAGAACGCGGGATCACGATCAAGGCGCAAACGGTGCGGCTTGAATGGAAGGGGCATATCCTCAACCTGATGGATACGCCGGGGCATGTCGATTTCGCCTATGAAGTCAGCCGCAGCCTCGCCGCTTGCGAAGGCGCGATCCTTGTGGTCGATGCGGCGCAGGGCGTCGAGGCGCAGACGCTCGCCAATGTCTATTCGTCGATCGAGCAGGATCACGAGATCGTGCCTGTCATCAACAAGATCGACCTGCCAGCCGCCGAGCCTGAGAAAGTTCGCGCAGAAATCGAGGAGATCATCGGCCTCGATGCGTCGAACGCGGTGCTGACCAGCGCCAAGTCGGGGATCGGGATCGAGGAAGTCCTCGATGCCATTATCGAACGCATTCCGCCACCCAAGGGCGATGCCGACGCACCGTTGAAAGCGATGCTCGTCGACAGCTGGTACGATGCCTATCTGGGCGTGGTCATCCTCGTCCGCATCATCGATGGCACGCTCAAGAAGGGGCAGGCGATCAAGTTCATGGCGGCGGGCACGACGCACCTTGTCGATCGCGTCGGCGTGTTCCGCCCCAAGATCGAAAACCTGGACGCGCTCAGCCCCGGCGAGATCGGCTTCATCACCGCCCAGATCAAGGACGTGGCGCAGGCGCGCGTCGGCGATACCGTGACCGATGCCAAACGCCCCGCGACGCAGGCACTGGCAGGCTTCAAGGAAGTTCAGCCGGTGGTGTTTTGCGGGCTGTTCCCCGTCGATGCCAATGATTTCGAAAAGCTCCGCGAATCGATCAGCAAGCTGAGATTGAACGATGCGTCGTTCAGTTTTGAGATGGAAAGCTCGGCAGCGCTGGGCTTCGGCTTTCGCTGCGGGTTCTTGGGGCTGCTCCACCTC
>JANPIQ010000093.1:0-4309 GCA_031425075.1 Sphingomonadales bacterium | reverse complement strand
CAAGGGCTGCCCGATCCGGCTTGCCCCGCTGCTCACGACACCTGCCAACATCAATGCCCCATGGCCCGAAATGAATGCGCTGTGGACGCTGTATTCCGGCCTGCCCAAGCGTGGCGGTGGCTCCTACGCGACCGGCGTCTGCTACCACAACGGCGCGACATTCTTCATGCGCGCTGGCGACAATCGCAACCTGATTGGTGGATCGCAGATCGTTGAAGCGCCCTCAAGCCAGGTCAACCCGGTGTTGCGCGCCGATACAGCAAGCGGTGCGTCTCGACGCTTTGTGATCGACGGGCTTGGCCTGATGGGCGGCACAGACGGGTGTTTGACCGTTCGCGGCGATAATGGTTTCCGCGCCCGCGTCGACCTTGCCGATTGCCGCATGTTTGGCAGCACCGCTGGCCGGGGGGTTGTGAACATTCAGCCGACTGCAGCTGCTGGTGGCGGCGGGGCAGACGTAATCGCGGTGAACTGCGCTGCCAATGGCGGCACCCGCGATGGGTTCAACGTGAGTGGCAGCGCGACGCTGATCACGATCAACTGCATCGCCGACTGGAACGGTTGGGAAGGATCGACTTTCAATAACGGCTATACGTGCCACGATACGTCGCGCGCGATCGACGTGAGGGGCAGCTTTCGCAACAACCAGGATCGCAGCGTCCACCATGTCCATGACACACAAACATGGATGCTTGGCAGCGAAAGCGGGACACGGCGCGGCGCAGACGCCACCGATATCAGCGTGTGCTTCATGATCAACGGCGCGGGGAACTCCGGCACTGCAAATATGTGGCTCGATACGCCCAGGCTGTTCAACGGGCCATCGGGCGCGGCGCAACACGGCTATGCGGCCTATCCATCTTCAACACTGTTCCATGCCAACGCCGCCGTGGTGCCAGCGGGCAATCCGGGAGCGGGCGGGTTTGCGGGGTATGGCGGCTGAGCCCACGTGACCTGCGCAAAAAACTGCCCTAGGGGCTGCCCGGATGAGTGATGCCCCCGACTCCCCCGATGCCGGTGCGCTTCCTGAGTTGGTTTTGCGCCGGTTGCCGCGCCGGTCTGTTGAACAATTCTGGCTGCTGGGTTTGGCGATCTTCATGGTGGTCGCGGCTGCGGCCACTGCATATGTCGCGCTTTACGGCGTTCCGAAGATCGACATCTCGATCCGGCAAGATGAGTCGAGGACGTTTTCATTATCGTCACCGCCGCAGCTGCCAGAACAACGACTGCTAGATGTCGCTCCGGTCGATGCAATCGCGTTGAATGCCCAACAATCTTTTGTGGCGAACGGGGTGATCGCAGCCGAGCCATTTGTCTTTCGTGGCAGCCCAGTATCGCTTAGCCGCGCAACTGATTGCCTGGCAGCGGCGGCGTGGTTCGAAGCCGGCGATGATTCGCTGGGTCAAAGGTCGGTCATCCAGGTCGTGATCAACCGAGCGCTCAACCCCGCATTTCCTTCGACGATCTGCGGCGTTGTTTTTCAAGGGGCAGAACGCCGCACCGGCTGCCAGTTCAGCTTCACCTGCGATGGTTCGATGCGGAGAACTCCGTCTGCCACCGCATGGCAACGCGCCCGGGGAAACGCCCTTGCCGGCTTGAGCGGAGTCGTCGATGGCAGCGTCGGCTATGCCACGCACTATCACACCGATTGGGTTGTGCCGGTCTGGCGCAAGTCGCTCGACAAGATTGCGCAAGTCAGAACGCACCTGTTCTACAAATGGCAGGGCCAATGGGGACGACCCGCAGCGTTCGCGCCGCGACGGCGCATCAATCGCGAAGAACCGATCGTGCCCCCGATGAGCCGTTTTTCGGCGGCGCATACAGGCGGCGGTGAAGGCGATACGCTTGATTTGCCTGTCAATCCGACGGTCAATGCGCCCGAAGCCGGGGCCACGGCGCAATTCGAACCGATAATCGTGGCCGATGTGCCCGAACGTTCATTGCGCGGTGCCGTGGTGCGAGCTCAGGGAAACGATAAGAACAGCTTCTTCATCCAGCTCGCTCAAACGGGATTGACCGGAACCTACGCCACAGCTGCAGTTGCGTTGTGCAAGGGCAAGATGAGCTGCAAGGTGCTCGGATGGCGCGATGCCGGCGCGATTGCGGCGAGCACCTCGCTGTCGCCTGCGCAAACCAGCGCGCTGACGTTCGTCTATGTTCGAACCGAACCGGGATCGGATCGCTCTTTGTGGAACTGCACGCAGGTCGAGCGTGCCAACAGGGCGCAATGCCTGCCGCAAGGCCATGATGCGATTCTGCGGATCGTGCAGTGACGCGACTGCGCGAAGCGCGATTGCTGCACAGCTACCGTCAATAAAGCCAGTCGGTCCAGCGTGCGACGACTTGCCAATCCTTCCCGGTGCGGCGCAGTGCAAACGTGGCACCCCAATGGCCGCTCACCACCGACACAAAGCCGTTGTTTCCGGCGATTACGGGATTGGAAAGGCGGACCAGTGTCTTGCATGACCGATCGAAGCGGTTGATTGCCCACCAGCGCAGCTTTGCCGTTGGCGCTTCGTCAGGCTTGTCGAGCGACACGCGCTGGGTTTCGCGGACGCTCAATTGGCGCGCCAGAGCGTTGAGTTGCATTTGTTCGATGGCAGGAAGCGGCGGCACATCCGAGCTGGGTTCGGGAAGAATCGGATGGAGACCGCTGAACTGTGAATTGATCAACTCACGCCCCGTCAATTGATCGCCGCTTCCTACCGACGTTGGTGGGCGCCACATTAATGGTCTGCGCGCAGGATCAGGAGCAACGATCATGGTGCGGAATATTGCAAGAGGCTCCCCCCGCGTTCTGCTATCTATGCAGACTTTGCCAGCACGCTGGTCGATGAGCGCGAGCACCGATTTCCCGATCTGGCGCGCATCATCGCTGGTATCCCCAAATGCAGAGCATCCGCCTAGCGCAGCGCCCAAAGCACACAGCGCAAAACTCCGTAAGCGGAACGTGTTCATGTCGATCATCGGGCAGGTATCGACGATAACCGGCGCGAACTCAATCGCGATTTGCAAGGCGATTCCACTCGGTGCCGCCCGGTAACCTAATTTTTGCTTTCCGAACGGCAAAATGCCCTGCTATGACGGCAAAATGAGTAAACCGCGTATTAACGTAAAATCCAACCATCGGCGTCAGTGGCTGATGTCGGCAGGTGGCACCCTTGGCCTTTTGATCCTGGCGGTGCTGCCTCATAACGAACGAGGGCTGTTTATCGTCGAAGGGGCTGATGCCCGCGCACTTGCGGCGATCGTTCCGTCACCTGATTTCGATGCCATTCCGTTGTTTCCGGCCAATGGAGGAACGCCTTCGGCATTTTTTGCAAGGGTCCCAGGACGGCCTGGCACCCCATCGGGTGGGCTCGGCGGCCCAGCCGCTCCGCCGGTATCGCAGCCTCCGGTCTCGCAAGCGCTCAACACTCCTCCCGCGGTCGAGGGCAGCCCAGGCGTCGCCAATCCGATACAGATGGCAAGCGTCAGCCCGGACACGTTCGGCAGCCGCTTTCCATTTGGTCCTTCGGGCGTAGGGCCAACTGGCTCGAGCCCGGCAGCGGTCGTTCCCCCGGACAGTTCGAGCGGTGGCACTACGTCTAGCGGTGGTACGACGTCGAGTGGGGGAACCTCAACCGGCGGGACAACGTCCAGCGGCGGGACCACATCAAGCGGCGGCACGACTTCGGGCAGTACAAGCTCTGGCGGCACGACATCGACCAGCACCAGTTCTGGCGGCAACGAACCTGTTCCTGCCATCCCTGAACCTGCAACCTGGATGATGCTGATCGCAGGGTTTGCGATTGCAGGAATGGCATTGCGCCGGCGCCATCCCCGCACGCTCAGTTCAGCTGGAGCCGACTGCCCTTCATCGTAACCGAATCAAGTTGAGACAATACATTTTGGCCGAGCAGCGATACCGGCAGATCATTGCTCATCACCGCAGCGTCAATATTCTTGACTGTTCTGCCTGCGATTGCGACTTCGCGCAGCATTACGGTTCGCATTGCGGTGGTGCCGCTCACGGTTTGAACCTTGATGCTCGCCCCTGAACGGGCGCCCTTCGATACGGCAGCGGCATCGTCTGCGGTGAGCACGACCATGGTTGCGCCGGTATCGACGACAAACCTGATCGGCGTTCCGTTGACTAGCGCCTCGACGTAGAAAAGGCCGTCATCGGCCTGGTTGAATTCACGCCGATCGTGCGACTTGATCGAAGCTGCCGGAGTGTCGGCAACACCGTCAATCGTCGAGCGGTTCGCAGCCGATCCAAAATAAGCCGATGCATTTTGCGACTGCCCATTCGCGGCGCCGAACCACG
>JANPIQ010000092.1:0-1991 GCA_031425075.1 Sphingomonadales bacterium | reverse complement strand
AAGAAGCAGTGCTGAAGGCGTTGCGCACCAACACCGCGTTCCTCCAGAAGGAAGTCGCAGCGCGGGTTCAGCAGAAATACGCCGCAAAACTCAAGTTTCTTGCCGATGAAAGCTTCGACGAGGGCACGCATGTCGATAAGCTGCTACGAGCGCCGAAAGTTGCGCAAGACTTGGGCGGCGATTGACAGTTAACAAGTGGTCATATATAAATGACCACATGGAACAGGAACTCACAATCAACGCAACCGCATTTAAGGCTCGTTGTTTGGATTTGATGGACCAGATTGCGTCTCACAAGCTATCTAGCGTCACAATCACAAAGCACGGCAAGCCGGTATCGGTCCTCCGCGCGCCTGAGCTTGCTGCGCCAAAGCGGTCCATTATTGGCAGCCGTCCAAAGCCGCAGTTGACCGATGATGAATTGAACGAATTGGACATCGAAGCCTCGGGCATTCTCTCCGATTCCTATGGCGACTTCCGGGCCAGTCAGCTTGAAGCGCGGCTGAACTTGGCCAAATGATCCTACTGGACACGGTTGCGCTGATCCGACTGGTCACTGCCCAAAAGTTTGCTCGAAATGCCAAACTTTGCGTCGCTGAAGCAGAGGCAAGAGGCCGACTGTTTGTGTCTGCAATCACCGCCTGGGAATTATGCCTGCTCGAAACGCGGACTCGGAGCGGTGAACAGATCGATGGGAATGGGGCGGATTTCTTTCGTGATGCGACGGCCGATGGGATGCTGAAGATCATACCCCTAGATGCCGATACAGCTATAGAATCGCGCCGTTTGCCGGGCGACTTCCATCAAGATCCAGCGGATCGCTTCATCGTTGCAACCGCTCGGATTAAACGAATGACAATCGTGACGAGCGATACCGCAATTCTGGATTTTGCGTCTGAAGGTCATGTGCAGGCCATCGCCTGCTGATGGCCAAGCTCTATTTCTACTACGCCTCGATGAACGCCGGCAAATCGACCACGCTGCTCCAGGCCGACTTCAATTATCGCGAACGCGGGATGGAAACGATGCTGTGGACCGCGGCGTTCGACGATCGTTACGGCGCGGGGCAGGTCACGTCACGGATCGGGTTGCAGGCCGAAGCACGGCTGTTCGATCCTGAAACTGACCTTGAGGGCGATTGCCTCGGCAAGCACAAGGCCAGCCCACTCGCTTGCATCATGGTCGATGAAGCACAGTTTTTGTCGCGCGCACAAGTTCTCCAACTTGCCCGGCTGGCGGATCGGCATGGCATTCCTGTGCTGTGCTATGGCCTGCGCACCGATTTTCAGGGCGAGCTCTTCCCCGGATCGGCGGCGCTGCTGGGACTTGCCGATGCGCTGATCGAACTGAAGGCGGTATGCGAGTGCGGGCGCAAATCGACGATGAACCTGCGCGTCGATGCCGACGGGACGGCGATCCGCGAAGGCGCACAGACCGAGATCGGCGGCAATGATCGCTATATCGCGCTGTGCCGCCGCCATTTCATGGAACGGACCGGCGGCTGACCGCGCCTATTTGCCGCGCTTCATGTTTTGCACTGCCGCCAGCGTGTTTTTCACATGCAAGCGGTAATCCATCGCGGAATAGGCATAGGCGATTGTGCCGTTGGGCGCGATCACATAGCTCGTCCGGTTGGCCCTTGGACTGGTGCCGAGCTTTACATCGAACGCGGCGATGGCTTGCGGCGTGGCCTTTGCCACGGCGAACTTGTCGCGACAGGCTTCGCGTGAGAATTTGACGAGCGTCGGCAGATCGTCACCCGAAACACCGACAATCGTGGCCCCTGCCTTTGCGAACGCGGCATGGTTTTCGGCGAATTCTTGTGTTTCGAGCGTACACCCCTGCGTAAAGGCAGCTGGGAAAAAATATACGACCACCGGGCCCTTGCGCAGCGCCTTTTGCAGATCGAACGGCACCGCTTTTCCAGCGAGCGCCGCTGTGGTGCGGAATGGCGGTGCCTTGGCACCTGGGGAAAGCGCAGCGGCAGCGGG
>JANPIQ010000091.1:0-1603 GCA_031425075.1 Sphingomonadales bacterium | reverse complement strand
CTATCGCCTAAAGCACTCCGGCGGGTGCGACAAGATCTGCAAATTGTCTTTCAAAATCCGTTTAGCTCCCTCGATTCCCGCATGACCGTAGGAGCAGCCATTATGGAGCCGATGCAGATTCACCGTAAGCCGAGCGATCGCGATCAACAGCGTCGCCGCGCGAAGGAACTGCTGGAACGGGTGGGGCTGACTGCCGATGCTGTGAATCGCTACCCCCACGAGTTTTCGGGTGGGCAACGTCAGCGGGTTTGCATTGCCCGTGCCTTGGCGCTCAATCCCAAGTTCATCATTTGCGACGAGTCGGTGTCGGCGTTGGATGTGTCGGTGCAGGCGCAAGTCCTCAATCTGCTGAAAGAACTACAAAATCAGCCCGATCTCGATTTGACCTATATTTTCATTTCCCATGATTTGAGCGTGGTCAAGTTTATGAGCGATCGCATTATGGTGATGAATAAGGGCGCGATCGAAGAAATCGGTGCCGCCGAAACCATCTATCGCCAACCCCAGCAAGACTACACTCGGCAACTGATTTCCGCCATTCCCACAGGCAGCCTAGAGCGCATTCAAGCACACCAACTCCAGCGCGGCTTTTCAGCGAGTTGACTAAATACTGCAATAACAACAATCATCATGAGTTTATAAATTTGAGCAATTACAATAAGCCTATCCGCCTGTAGCTGTGCTATTGATGTCAGATGAACCTGAAGATCCGTATGTCCAACAACTCGTTGAACTTTGTACTGATGCGGAGGGAACTGAGCTAAGACAATATCTTTCTGAATGGGAGGCTGGAACCTATACTAGCGCTGCACATAGTGTTTTTAATCATGCGATTAGAAAGGGTTTTGATCCACTTCAGTATTTGCGTAAGGCACACAATTTCAATCGGAAGGGAGCAGTTAGGGTTCCCAAAGTTGGGTATCGAGAAGATGGTTCAGCCGTGTATCGGAAAGGTAGTGAGTTTTTGATCGTCAGACCTGATTCTTACGGAATAGAGAAAGTCGTCACTTATGGCATCAATTAGGAGTGGAGCAATGATGCAAGTCCAGCCAAAACTGTCAATGCAAAGGGATCGGGTGAGTCAACTTTTGGCTCAACTAATCAAAGATGAACAGAACGCGAAAGTTGAGAGGAAAGCACTGGCTGAAGAGTATTCCGAGACAGAGGATGGATTTACGCTATTGGAAGAATTAGAGTTGCTCACAGTTCAGATTCAAGGATATGCAAGCCAACTTGAATCTGAGGGAACGATTAAGTATCCTGATCAGGCGATCGCGGATTTACAAGGCTGGCGAGTTTTTGATGTAGTGGCGATTGTGCAGTTTTATCGTGAAGCGCGATCGCGCTATGCACAAACTCAGTCTTACATCTATCTGTTAGATTACTTGCGCCTGTTAGTGCTGGAATATTTGGAAATGCAGCAAGAATCTCAAGCGGTTCCAGCCTAAAAGTTGATCAGCGAGTACACAGAAGAGGTTAAAGGGCGATCGCGTAGCCTATGTAGAGCCAGTATCACGTTCCTAAAGTCAGCGATTAACCCAATGAGCGATCGCTCTTCCAATGAAACAGCGATCGCGATCTTCCTTCTTAGGATGGATGCATC